>JASJYE010000124.1 GCA_030123645.1 Candidatus Hydrogenedentota bacterium
TTCAGTCGCCTTCGGCGAAACCGCAGCTTCCGGCGTAGGTATCGACAATTCTAGACTTTCCTCGCGACGAACAATAATTCACCCGGATAAATCTCTCCGAAGGGTTTCCGCTTGTAGTCCGCGTACAAGTTCACCACCTGAAATCCGCAGCGCGCCAAGAGATGCTCCACTTCGTAGCGGAAGAAATACCGCAGGGTAGCGTGCTCCACGTATTGCTCCTTCCGCCCGTCTGAATACGTGACATCATGCTGGAACTCGACATCCATACATTGCCGCGCAAGGTCCCGCGACACCATGCGAGTGCTGCGCACCATCTCGCTACCGTCCTCCAGCGTCGCGGCCGGCTCCAGATGAAACTCCGTTGGGTAATTCTCCTCGGTCAATCGCTCGATCATAGGATTGAATAGGTCCAAAACCAGCAGGCCGCCTTTCTCAAGGTGCAAGTGCAGACACGTCAAGCACGCGATCTGCTCCCCTACCTCCAACAGGTGCTGGAACGGCCGAAAAGGAAGCGTTATCAAGGCGAAACGCGCATCCAACTGAAAATCACGCATGTCCCCCTGCACCAGCGTTACGCGTTCACGAAGGTCTTCAGGCTCGCGCGCCAGCGATTCACGGCACACCTTCAACATCGCGGGCGACGCGTCGAGACCGCTAATCGAAACGCCCGCCCGCGCCGTCGGAATCAACACGCGTCCCGTGCCGCAACCGACCTCGAGCACCGGCCCGCCGGTCTCACGCGCCATCTCCACGAAAAATGCCACATCTTCCCGCTGCTGATACGGCACGATCGCGTCGTAGAATGCCGCTATCCTTTCATAAAGGTCCATGGAACCTCCCTTGCGTCTAATATGCACTTTAACGCCGCCATGCGCACGTCCTATCCCCTACACTTTGATCGAAGTGAAAACTGGTATACTTACGTCGGTTAGGGGGCGTTTTTCTCGAAAGGGGCGCAATGCGTGGGCTTGCCGCCGGTGCACTGACTATTCTCGCTACGATCTTCGCCGTCGATTCCTCCGCACAGGATCCCCCGGATTCCGCCGAGCTCGATCGCGCCTTTGCCGACCTCGCCGAGTACGACACGGGCGGTGACCAGGACACCATCGACTTTGTTCGTGCCTACGTCGACCGTGCTACGGCTCGCTACAAAATCCGAGTCGACGCTGAAGCGCGCCTGCTCGGCGTCCTCCAAACGAGACAAAGCTCAGCGGCAGCGAAGCGCTTCGCGGCGGACCAACTCTACCGGCTCTGCGACGAAGATACCGTCCCGGCCTTTCACGACCTTCTTCTTCGGAAAGATACTACGGACATCGCCCGAAAAGGCCTTGAGCGAATCGACCATCCCAAGGCGGAACAGGCACTGCTCGACGCACTCGATCGCGCTGCAGGCGCCATGCTCCTCGGCATCATCGAAAGCCTCGGCAACAAAGGAGACCCCGCCGGCGCCCAGGTCCTCAGCCGCACGGCCAGAGGGGGCAACGCCGAAATTTGCCTCGCCGCCCTGTCCGCTCTCGCAAAGATCCCCGGCCCCGAAGCTATGGACGCCCTCGAGTGGTGCCGGTTCAACCTCACGCCACGGATGCGCCCACACGCCACGGATGCCTATATCAAGAGCGGATGGCTGTCCCTCGAGGAGGGCGACTATCAAACCGCAATCTATCTTTTCGACTCTTTGCTCATCGACATCGAAGCCATCGAGATTCGCGCGCAAGGACTGCGAGGCCTCATCCGTGCCGAGCGCGACCAAGCCGTGCCGACCATCATTGAGGCCCTTTCCGGCAACGAACCCGCCCTGCGCGCAGTGGCCGCCGAGGAGGCGGGGAAGGTGCCGGGCCGCGCGGCCACCGAGGCCTTTATAAGGCACTACCCCGACCTTGGGCCCGAAAACCAGATCATCGTATTGCGCGCCTTCGCACAGCGCGGAGATGACGCGGCCCTGCCTACGATTGTTCTTGCAACGCGGAGCCGTTTGCCGGAGATTCGGCTCGCGGCCATCGAATCCGCCGGGGCCTTCAACCATCCCGATGTCCTGCAGCCGATCCTTAAGGCCGCCGCGAGCGGAACCGAAGAAGAACAAGGCATTGCGCGCGAGGCCCTGGCCCGTCTGGACGCCCCCCGCATGAACGACGCCCTGGTCAAAGCCGGCATGAGCGCAGACAACGGCATACGCTACGAGGCCGTCAAGGCTATGGCCGCCAGAAAAACCCGAAACGCAATCCCCGTCCTGCTTCGCATCGCCGAGCGCGACGTGAAAGAAATCCGCATCGAGGCCCTCAAGGCGCTCGGGATCGTCGGCACGCATCACGAGCTGCCGTTCATGGTCGAGATGTTCCTCGACGCCTGGACCGGTGAAAACCGCCAATCCATAGCGCACGCGATCGTCGCCATAGCCCGCAAGTCGCCGGCGGGAAAAATACGTACGGCCGACGTGAGCAGTGCACTCAAGAAATCCTCCTTGCCTGATAGCGTCCACCTGATGCTCGTTCAGATCCTCGGAGACATTCAGGACGACAGCGCTCTGCCCGCCCTCGAAGCCCACGCGCGTACGCGCAGCCCCGAGTCCTCCACGGCCGCCCTTGAAATCCTCGCGAACTGGCCCAACGACCAGCCGATCGACACCCTCCAGCGAATCGCGAGCGCCGCCAAGGATGACCGACAGCGCGCAATCGCCTTCGACGGGTTCGTGCACATGATTCAGCGACCCGAATCCGGTCGCGGCGTGGACCGAACCCTCAAGTATTACCAGCAGGCCGCGAAAATCGCCGCGACGCCGGACGAAAAACGCGCCGTCATCAAAGGCCTCAGCCAAATCAAGCACTCGGGAAGCCTCAAAATCCTCGAAACCTTCCTCAGCGACTCGCAGGTCGCCGATGACGCCGCCCGCGCAAAAGAGGCCCTCTCCCAGAGCCTGTAGTGCCCAGGGCAGGCCCTTTATCGCATCCGTCCTGAATTTCATTGAACACCGACCCCGCCAAACGGTAGTATGCGCGCTTGCCGCCACGGCCCACTCCATGGCTATTAACTGTTGCATCGGGAGATTTTCCATGAGATATTCAAGCCTTTCTGTCCTGATTCTCCTCATTGGGATGGCCTTTGTTCTGGCCGCATGCCAGCCATCGGACAATGCCCCGTCCGTGGAGGCCGCATCAGATACCCCAAGCGAAGAAGGAGAGGACAAACCCATTCCCGAGGCCATCAGCGAGCTTAGCGCCGTGATGAAGACCAACAAGGGCGACATACACCTCACCCTGTACGCCGACAAGACACCCATTACCGTCGCGAATTTCGTGAACCTGGCCAAGCGGGGCTACTACGACGGCCTGATCTTTCATCGCGTCCTCCCCGATTTCATGATCCAAGGCGGCTGTCCCCTCGGTACCGGCACCGGCGGCCCGGGCTATAACTTCCAGGACGAGTTCGATCCCACTCTGAAGCACGAGCGGCCCGGCATCCTCTCCATGGCCAACTCGGGCCCCGGCACCAACGGCAGCCAATTCTTCATCACCCACGTGCCGACCCCCAGGCTCGACGGCAAGCACAGCATCTTCGGATCCGTCGTCGGGCCCGAGGATCAGGACGTTGTTAATGCCATCGGACAAGGCGATAAGATCGAAACCATCACCATCGAGGGAGACACCGCACCCCTCTTCGCGGCGATGAAATCCAACATAGATGACTGGAACGAAATTCTGGATAAGTAATTACATTCCAGATGGTTACAGGAGATACAGGCTTAAGCTCGCGCGTTCGCACCGCCTCCCGCAATCGTCAGGCGCTCGCGGTGCTGCGTTGTCCCAAGTTGCGTTCATTCCCTCGTACTGATAGGCTTTTCGGAGGCGCATGTTAGGGGTGGGCCCGTTTCTTCGGGCGAACAGGCATGCCACAAGAGGGGAGAATAACAATGTCTTTCTGGCGCGTCTTGTGCTTTGGGATCGCCATGTGCCTCCTAAGGGCTGCCGGCCCGGCCTCTGCCCAATGGACCTGGACGCCCGAAACCGGCCGATTCGTTAATATGGGCAACCTCCCGAAGGAAACGCCCGAGCTCCAGGTCGAATACACCCGCTCCCTCGTCGTTGGAGGCCAACTCAGCAAGGCGATGAACGAGACGGAAAAATTCACTAAGTTCTATCCGGATACCGACTACGCCGACGACAACCAGTTTCTCCGCGGCGAAATAAAGCTGGCGCAAGCGGAATACGTCAAAGCGGCTGAAGAGTTTCAGCAGGTAATCTCAGTGTATCCTGAGAGTCCACTCTACGACGAAGTCATTTCCAATCAATACAAAATCGGCGATGCGCTCTTCGAAAAAGGAAGCAAACGCTTCGAGCGGACGTCGAAGGGTTTCCGGCCCTGGCAGTCCATTACACGATTCAACCCCTTTCGGCGCCGGCCGCTGAGAAAGGCCATCGACGTCTATACCATGGTCATCGACAACCAGCCCTTCACCCCGGAGGCCGCCGAGGCCCAATACAAGACCGGTCTCTGCTACTTCACGCGCGAGGAATACCTCGAGGCCGGCTTCGAATTCCTCCGCGTTCTCGAGGATTACGCGGAATCGGAGTCGGTCCGTGACGCCTCTTTTTATCTGACGCGCGCCTACGAGGAAGCCGCTTTCGGTCCCGACTACGACCAGGCGCCCAGCAAGCTCGCCATCGGCTCGATCGGCGATTTCTCACGCCGCTACGCGGCCGACCCCCGCGTCGCCGAGCGGCAGGAAGTCAGCCAAAAGATGCGCGAAACTATCGCCGAGCAACGCTACCGCACGGCCCGGTTCTACGAGAAACGGCGCCGGCTCGACTCGGCGCGCATCTACTACGAGATCGTCGCGGGCGAGTTTGAAGGTACACAGGCAGCGGAAAAAGCCGAGAAATGGCTCGCTGAAAACCCGCCGGAAGGTAAAGCCCACGCTGCCTTCGTCGGCCCCGCCGTCGTTCGCTAACGAGACCATCTCATGTTCAGACCAAAGCGCATGCTCACCCTAGCCGTACTTCTGTTCCTGTCCGGGGGCTGCGGCTACAGCATGACCTCGTCGCTGGACGAGAAGTATCAGACCATTCACGTTGCCGCGTTCAAGAATCAAAGCCGCGAGTACGACCTCCAAGCGCCACTTACCAACGCCGTCATACGAAAATTTCTCAACGACGGCCGGCTACGCGTCGTGGGGCCGAGCGAGGCCGACCTCGTGGTAGACGGCTCCATACTGGACTACCGCCTGAAAGGCCTCAGCTTCGACCGCAACGACGACGTCACGCAATTCGAGATGCTGGTCGTTGCCCGCGTCCAAGTCACCGATACACGCACCGGCGAAGTCCTGTGGCAAGAACAGAACATGATCGGCGAGACGAGCTTCGCCACCGCATTCATCGGCTCCTCCTCCGACAGGCTCCGGGGCAACACGCAAGTCTTCCTGCCGACGGTCCGCTCCTTCCAGACCGATGAGGAAAACCAAGCCGCCGCCGAGGCCCTGGCGCGGCTCGCGACCGACATTTTCTACAGAACAATCGAGCCATGGTGATCGCATGAACGCTCAAGAGCTTCTGGACGAAATCG
Source organism: Candidatus Hydrogenedentota bacterium (assembly GCA_030123645.1). Classification (GTDB taxonomy): domain Bacteria; phylum Hydrogenedentota; class Hydrogenedentia; order Hydrogenedentales; genus JASJYE01. Next base: position 5,554 of record JASJYE010000124.1, read on the forward strand.
ACACCGCCCCACTCGGGCCCCTCTACCTCTTCTGCCCCGGCAAGGCCCCGCGTGCCAAGAACCCGACCTTCGAACCCCTCCTGGCCGACCGCGCCGTTAACGCCATCATCGAAAAGAGCGTCGATCCCGCCAACAAAGACCTCGCCTTCGCCACCTACTACGCCGACGAGACGCCCCCCGGCCAGATCGTACTCGATGCGCAGACCTTCCCTTTCCTCACCGACCGCCGCGTGATCCTCGTGCGCAACGCAGAGCGTTACAACACCGAATCCGGCGCGGGTCCCTTGCTCGATTACCTCGCCGACCCGAACGAAAGCACCATCTTGATGCTCATCGCCAACAAGATCGACCGGCGCACGAAGTTCTTCAAAACCTGCCAAAAAATGGGACAGGTCGTCGACTCCCCCGCGCTGCAGCACGGCGAGGTCGTCCACTGGGCCCAGCAGGAGGTTCGCGCGCGCGGACTCACCATCGATCGAGACGCGGTCCGCGTCCTCGTCGACCGCTCCGGCACCCATTTGAACGACGTCGAGAACGCCCTCACAAACGTCATCGATTTCGTGGGCGAAGCGGATAAATCCATCACGGAGGACGACGTCAACACCGCCTGCGCCGATGTCGCCGAGGAAGAGGTCTGGGCCCTGACTGATGCTATCGCCGCATCGCGGCCCGGCGACGCCATAGTCGCCTTCCGCGCATTGAGCGATCTCGGAAAGCACCCCGACGAACTCATTGGAACCATCAACTGGCTGCTCAAGAGCGCCTATGCCGTAGCCATCGCCGAAGGCGAGCCCTCCATCAGCCGCTTCGTCGCACAGAAAGTCCGCCCTCTTGCGGACAAGCTTGGCATCGTCAAGATTCGCGCCGCCTTCGCCCTCTGCACAGATACGCAATTCATGATGCGAAGCACCGGCGTCGACGCCGCCCTCGCCCTCGAACTCCTCGTCATCAAGCTCGCCGCGCCCCAGCCCCGCCGCCGCGCCGCCTAAGTGCACGGAACCGCCCACCGGCCCCGGGGATTCATATTATTGAACAATCGGCAGCGCGATACGGCCTGTTTCGAGGCGGGTTCGTTCCATTTGTTGCAATGATTCGATAGTAGATCTATACTGTACGGTGGTTAGGAGCCTTGGCCCCGGCCGCGCGAAAACCCGCTCAAAACCTAGGAGAAGTACCATGTGGATGCCAGGACCCATGGAGCTTATGATTATCCTCGGCGTCGTAATGCTCGTCTTCGGCACTAGCAAGCTGAAGAACGTCGGTAAAGACCTCGGCGGCGCCATCTCCGACTTCAAGTCCGGCCTCAAAGAAGGTGGCGAAAAAGAGGAAAAGGACGAGAAAAAAGAAAAGGCCCCCGCCGCACCGGCAGCCAGCGCCGAAGATAAATCCGAGGAAAAGGTGGAAGAAAAGGCCGCGAAATAACACAAGCGCGTGTTGCTCAAGGGCATCCTCATCGCGAGGATGCCCTTTTCCTTTGACCACCTGCATAC
>JASJYE010000485.1 GCA_030123645.1 Candidatus Hydrogenedentota bacterium
GAGCGAAGCAAGAATCGCCGTCAAGGTGGCCACACGACGCGCGCTATCGGAGGTTGGGACATTGGCGGCGTGAAGCGGGGGCAGCCGGCGGCCTTCGCGCTCCCCGCCGGTCCTTCGGAGGCTCAGTGGGTCATCGTCGTGAAGTTGCGGAGGAGTACTACGCCGAAATAGAAGGTGTAGACGACTTCCGTGAAGGCGTAGGGAAGCATCCGGATGTGCCATGCGGGCTTCCAGAACAACTTCCATTTTTGTTTGCCGTAACGGATCCAGAAGTCGTTGAGCCAGCGGCGGCTCGGGCGCTTGAAAATATTCCGCCACCATCCCTTGGCCCGTTCAAGCCCTTGGGAGACCTGCTCGGCCAGTTCGCTCTTGCCGCGCACCTCGAAATAGACGTGCTGGAAAATATAGAACTCGCGAAACACATGGCCGGTGTACATCAGGCGGAAAACGAACTCCCGCCAAAGGTACGTAAACAGCGTTTCGCTTCGGCCAGGCCGCATGTCCGTCCGCGAACGCTTCGACCAGATGCCGGCCATCATCGGGTGCGTGCCCTCGCCCAGCGCAGAGTTTCGATACCAGAAAAAGTTGCGGAAGAGACCCCAGAAATTATCTGCCGAGGTCCTCTTTAACGCAGCGATCATCTGGCGCGAACGGTAGAACTCCTTAAAGCTTCGAAACACCATCCGCCGGAGCTCGTCACGGGACATGTGCGGATGATCGAGAACGGCGTGAAAACTGTCGTAATTGTTGAAGTCGGGATCCATCGGCACGCCGTCGACCCATGCCCGCACGTGGTTTTCGGAGCCGGGCAGGGGCGTTAAAATAAAAAACGACGCCTGATCGACGCCGATTGCCTTAACGGTTTCCAGGTCGGCCAGGATGCTTTGCTTCGTATCCATTGGAAAGCCGATGATATAGCCGACGTGAATTGCAATGCCATAGCTGTGTAGCTCATCGCAGAGCCGTTCATAGTTCTTCACCTGATTCTGGCCTTTGCCCTCGGCCTGGAGAGCTTCTTGATTGACCGTCTCCATGCCCAGGAACACCTGCGTGCAACCGGCCTCGCCTAACTTGGCAATGAAATCCTTGATGCGGTATGAAGCCAAGTCGGCCTCGATCATGAAGCTGAATTTATGGCCCCGGCGCCGAAGATCGCTGAGTCCGTCTAGAATAATCCTCCAATGCGGATTACGTGCGAAGTTGTCATCCGTCATAAAAAATGACGCGTGGCCATCGCGCTCGCAGATCCCTTGGACCATGCGAACGATCTGACGCGGATCGCGATGGCGCATTGTGCGGCCTTGCACATTGATGATCGAGCAGAACTTGCAGGCGAAGGGGCAGCCGCGGCTCGTGTCGAAGGTAAAGATCTTCGTCGCGAAGTCGTCGAAATATCCCGCCGGATACTCGGGCAGCGGCGCCGTGTCGAGATCAGGTTGGCCGCCGCGGTAAAGGGCCTTGGCGTTGCCCGCCAAAATATCGCCGAGAATCCTCACCCATACCTTCTCGGCTTCGCCGTGGCAGACGATTATGCCTTCATCCATCAACTCGGCGATTTCAGCCGGCATTTCGTTTGGGCAAGGGACGTCTCCGCGCCGAGGATCTCCCGCCGCGATCCCGTCCAAGAGCGCGCTGATGGATCCGCTCACGTGGAATCCGCCGATGACTACCGAGGCGCCTGCGGCCTTAAACGGCCGGGCGAGATCCACTGCCCGGGGGAACTGATTGCTCTGCACGCCGACGAGGCCGACGACGACGACGGTTCGGCCGTCATCGTACTTTGCTACCAGCGCCTCCGGATTCACGACACGCTGATTCCAAACGGCGTCATCGAGCACTTCGATAATCGAATCGGCAATGGGAAGCGTTTCGTCTGCGACCGCCTGCTTCGTCAGGGCGTACATGGTGGCCAGGCTGTTTGAAGGCAATACGCCCTTCAAGAAACGCAACGGGAAACCCCGGTCGTCATAGGTCGTCGGTTTGACCAGAAGGACGACAAGACGCCGGGCGCGCTTGCTCGATGTCGTTGGCATCTCTCCCCCTTTCAAGCG
>JASJYE010000486.1 GCA_030123645.1 Candidatus Hydrogenedentota bacterium
GGAGGGACTTTTGGGCTCTTTCAAAAGTAGACGCAAGCGCAGCGAGGCACGAGCGGAGACGTGTCTGTCCCTTTTTTGCGGCGCATCCATATACTGAGCGGGCACTTGCATGTACGTCTTCATAAATGTTGCCAATTCTGAGTCATACCACTAGAAACCACGATCGTCCCGTGAACAGCTGTGGCAAGCCCCACTACATGCTGTCATCCCCGCGTAGGCGGGGATCTCTTGAAGCGCGACAGCATCCCTCGCGAATGAGATCCCCGCCTTCGCGCGAATGACATGGAGGCTTCTCGCTCCACCCCAGCGCGGCGATGGGGGCAGGCGAAATTGCTCAGGGCCGGATTTGACAGACTCACCTTCAGCGGAGCTCGACGAAAATAGGGTTCGAATAGAACCACAGTTCGAGCCAGACATTCTCACCCCTGGGATCCATGGCGGGCTCGGCCTCATCGCCGCTGGTGCCGCGCACGCGAAGGTAAACGCTGCGATCAAGAGACGGCAGTGAAGTCGTGATGGTGTGGACGTCGCCATTCGAGGTCCAGTCGGCCTCTGTGAAGCGGGCAATGACGGCGGTCGTTTCGTTCCTGTCGAGGTCGCGGTCCGAGACGGGTCCCTTGATCTCGCCCATGATCAGATCGACGCGCCGCACGCTGGGATTGTCGCCATTGTGATTGGGTGTTTCGGGATCGCGGAAGCGAATCGTCACGTCCACGTCGGAACCGGGCGCCACCCGCAAGGTAGCGCCCATCTGTACCTCCGTGGCCCCGCTCGCCGCCGTCAGATCCAGTTGGGTGATAAGGTCTCCGGACACGGCGAAGATGCGGCCGTTGCGAAGGCCGTCGAGGATGTCGTCATAACTTCGATAAGCGTACACGTAGGTCTTGTGGTACTCGCCGGGCCAAAAGTCGATACCGGGCTTTGACGGATCCTTATAGTGGCGGTGTGAATCGGAGCTTGCGACGATCCAGAAGCGGCGGCCCTCGCCCAGCAACGAGTCCCACAATCCACCGACAATCGCCGTCATCTGGTCGAAGCCCCCCAATGTTGCCGCGTTCCGGTAAGCCCCGCGCTGGCCAGTGCCAGCCGCCTGATGTCCGGGCGCACCTTCCATACCGCGATAGATCTCGGGCGCAAGATCGTTGTAGTTGCGGAATTCATGGGGCTCGTCAAGGCCATATTCTCCGATACCGGTTGCTGAGCGAGAAGGGTGATTCGCAAACATCAGCGGCAGCCGCCGCAATGTATTCATGTACGTCAGCGCCCTGAAGCCCCACGCCTCGGTATTGCGGGAAGGATCCGGCGGCCATGGCTCTGCGCGGTCGAACTGGCTCTCGATGTTGAACAACACTTTCCACTCGTCTTCTGTATTTGGGATGATCAAGGTGTGGTGATCCATCGCCGGCATGTTCAGCTCCATGCCGTAGAATTGGAGCACCTCCGGGACAGCCGTACGGGACTCGGTCAACTCGGCATAGGCGTGAACCATGTTGAAGCGGGAGTGGTTCGGACCGCCATGGTCGGTCGTGACCATCCAGCCAAGACCGAATTCGCGTGCTTTTTCGGCGTTCATCGGCGTCGAGTAGTTCGCGTCGGCGCCCTTGATGAGCTCTGGTGGATCGCTCTCGCGGTCGTAACCGGCACTCCAGTGACTATGGATATGGGAGTCGCCCGCTATCCAGGTGCGTTCTTCTGCCGGCCCGGCGGAGGCCGCCATAAGCACTCGGTTGTCGTTGGCTGTAGCAGGGCGAGTTTCCTGAGCGAAGCCACAGATGCCAACTAAGGCCGCTAGCGTTAACGCGATAAGCGGTTGCAGGATTGCTTTCATTCTGATTTTCCTTTCCTACATCTTATTCTCTCTCGATGAGCTTAGCCCCATCTTTCGACAGGTAGCGGTTCGGATTAAGATGTAACAGTACAGTAGGCTTTGGCCTGCTGACAAGGCTAAGCGTAGCAAGGGCCTTGGGGTAGGTCAAGGCCCTGGGGAGGAGGTGTGTTTTGGGGGCGTGGAGCGCAGGCCGTGTCCGCCGCCAGGCGGAATGCCCGGAGG
>JASJYE010000487.1 GCA_030123645.1 Candidatus Hydrogenedentota bacterium
TCCTGCATGACCACGCCAAGATTCGAGCGGTAGTCCTTGAGCGAGACACCGGCGAGGTCGTTGCCGTCAACCAGTATCCGCCCCGATCTGGCATAGTGGAAGGCCATCACAAGGCCGATCAGCGTGCTTTTACCCGAGCCGCTCGAGCCCACGAGCGCCGTCGTCGTGCCCGCCGTGGCCTCGAAGGAGATTCCCTTAAGCACTGGAACGCCTTCGTTATATTCGAAGTAAACCTCCTGAAACTCGATGTTGCCCAGGATGTGTTCGAGCGGCTTCCGATCCCGATCGTCTTGCATCTCGGTCGACAGGCGGCGGATTTCGCGGATGCGGTCGAGCCCGGCGAAGGCCTCGGCGATCTGCGTGCCGATGTTGGCCATGCTTACCAGCGGCGCGCCGACAAGGAAGGTGAAGATCAAGTAGGCCCCGAGATCGCCAAGGGACATTGTTGGCGGTTCGGCGAGGATCGCACGGCTACCCATGACCATGGTAATCGCAGCAATGCCTCCGATGACAAGCGTGCCGAGCGAAGTGATGGCGGATACGCTGGTGATCGTTCTAGCGATCTTACGGAACAGCCTGTGTATGCCTTCGGCGAAGATAATGTCCTCGCGCTTCTCGGCGGTGTAGGCCTTCACGACCCGGACCCCGCCGAGCGCTTCGGTCAGGCGGCCCGTGACCTCGGCGTTGATTTCGGCGCGCTCTCGGAACAGCGGACGCAGACGCGTGAAGGCGACGGCCATCGAGCCGCCGAAGACAGCGAGGATCGCCAAGATGATAACCGTAAGCTGCCAGTTGTAGTAGAAAAGAACTCCCAACGCGATCGACGCCGTGAGCAGACCGCCTGCGAGTTGGCTCAGACCGGTCCCGACGAGGTTCCGGATGCCTTCGGGGTCGGTCATGATGCGGGAAATGAGTACGCCGGATTTGGTCGAGTCGAAGAAACTGGTCGGTAGGCGCATGATGTGCTGCTGGACCTCTTTGCGCATGTCTGTGATCGCGCGCTGGGCCGCCACGCCGAGGACCTGGGAGAGGAAGAACGATGTTACCGCTTGAACGAGGGTCGCGGCCACGACGGCGATCACGATGAATGTTAGCGCGTCGAGATTTTTTTGCAACACTACATCATCGACGAAAGACCTCGACATAAAGGGCAGTACGAGGCCTGAGAGGCGGCTGGCGAGCATGAGGGCCATGCCGATAGCGAGGCGCCGGCGGTGTTTCCAGATGAGTTCACGCGCCTCGCCCCACGCGTCGGAAATCCGGATTTTTCTCTTCTTCTTTTTTTCGGACACGGGCGGGTTCCCACAAGGAGAGGTGGTAGCGCCCTTACCATACCATATGCATAACGCCACGGCGCAACAGCCGGTGTCCTCAGAGCTTGAGCGGGTCTTGTGCACACCACGTAACGCGTGTATTCCGATTCGACGATTGCTTTGTGTCGCGGGAGGAGATAATGCCTGACGAAGCCGTGTAAAAGTCCCTCGGCGTGCTGCTGCACCCAGATTTCGTGTTGCTCGACGTATGCGGACCGGTCGAGTCGTTCCATAAAACAAAGCTGAACAGCGCACCACCGCCATGCCATATGTGGACGAGATGGCCGAACAGTAAACGGCAAGCGTGCCAATGCGAGACCGGACGTTCCAGCGCGAAACTCGTTTGGAGGTGCCTTCAACGCCTGACTCAACACCGCCAAATTCCGCTTGGCGGTGGCACCCTATCTATCGAGAGTGTCAACAAACGAACCCGCCCCGGAATCCAACGACATCCCCTATATTATAGATCGGATCCGTTGCACCCTGCCCGTAAACGCTCGTGGGAAACAATGGGTATTTTCTTGACAGAAGCATCTGGCGTGCCTTTTTTGGCTGTTTTCCTGGGGGAATATCCGGTTGGGTTATTTTCTAATTTACCGGGAAATAGTATACATACAAACTATTGGATGGCCTGTTGTTGCTACTTATACCTGGGTGTATACTGGCCGGGAAGCTGCGGGGTTTTAGTAAGTTTTCGCAGCGAATCGGCTGTAAAGTTAGCGTTCTTGCCC
>JASJYE010000488.1 GCA_030123645.1 Candidatus Hydrogenedentota bacterium
GTCACGGTGCGTCCTGCACATGCGCAGTCGCGAGAAAGCATCGGAGGAAAACCGCCGTCTAACTGGACGACGTATTAGCACACAAACTTGGGCGATAGTTCCAAAGATTAAAGAAGTCGATGAATTCCTCCGAGAGACTCCATGTGCCAGAGGGAAACTGCGCGAGATCCATCCTGAAGTGCTCTTCTGTGTCCTGAATAAAGGCGATTCGATGCTTCATCGGAAGGGCCTTCCCGAAGGATTCCAGGAACGTCTTTGCGTTCTCCGTAACCACTTCTGCAGGACTGACGATCTTGTTAACACGGCTTTGGGTATGATTCAAGGACGGGGGGCCGAGCGCGACGATATTCTCGACGCTCTGGCCGCCGCGGTCACGGCACGCTTGGGGGAGAATGGTCTCACTTCTATTCCTGCAAGTCCGGAGAAGGACGGCTGCGGGCTACGTATGGAGATGCGAGTGCCCAAGAGTCACCATAAGTCTAAAGATAAGTGAGATCGCCACGGTCGGCTACCGCCTCCCTCGCGATGACATTGGGGTGTTGATCCGTTCGATCCGTCTAAATCCGTGGCTAGGGGGTTTGGGGTGGGATCGGCATGGGCTGAAGCCCATCCTACGGGGCTCGCGATGGCATCGGGGATTAGATCACATCAATGGTGTAGGCCAGGGTGAAGTAAAGGCCTATGGCGAGGAAGAGCCCGCCGGTTGCGTAGCGCGCGCCGCGTTCTATTCGGCCGACCCGCTCGAAGACCCGCCCGACTTTGTTGGCTGCAAAGGCAATCAGCACTCCGAAAGCGAGGACCGGCAGCGCCACGCCGCCCGCATAGAAGAGAGGCAACAAAACGGTGGACTCGTGCGTAACTGCCAGCGGAATGAGGCTGCCGAAAAAGAGCGCGGCGGTTGTTGGACAAAAAGACATGGCGAAAACTATCCCGAGCAGCGCGGCGGCCCATAGGCCGTATGTGCTCGTCCTTTGCTGAATCCATTGCTTCATTTTCCCGCTGCCGAATTGCACGTCGAGCAGCTCGAGGAGGAACATCGAGGCGACAATCAGTATCGGTCCCAATAGCGCGATCATGTATTGCTGGAGCCATTGGGATACCAGCGGAACGGATAGGAGACTCTTGACGAGCAGCATGCCGAGAAGCACGTAGGCCAGGGCTTGTCCAGCGGTATAAAACAGGCCCGTCATGAGCGCATATTTCGGTTCGCCCACTTGGCGGGCAATGAAAGTGATCGCGGCGATATTGGTCGCCATCAGGCATGGGCTTATGGCCGTGAGCACGCCCAGCCAAAATGCGCCTCCGGCCGCCAGCGCCAATTCGCTCAAGGCGCCGCCCCGAGAAAGTCGAGGACATTTGTCCGCATGTACTCCAGATATGCGGGCTTGTCGTAGACGAGGTCCCAAATGTCCTCGAGGTTCTTGAACCTGACACGTTCAGCGTCTTCAAACTCGACCAAAACGACGGACTTTGAATACAACTCGAAGTCGATCAAAAAGTGCTCATTTTCGTGATCGTCCATGCTCAGCATCCGCCACTGGATCGCGCCCGAGGCCAATTCATCGGAGAAATGCGTCTTCAGCGCCTCAACCGCGTAATCCTCGAGCCTTAGGCAGACGTCGCAGCGTATGTCGTTATAGAAGAAATAGACGATTACGTCAGGCTCGACGCCCTCGACCGCGGGCAGCCGTCTACCAGGCGTGGCATCGCCAGCGTCGCGACGAGGTTCTTTGACAGCCATATAGACGACGCTCGCGACGACGAAAACGAGTAGCAGAGCGCCTATGAGAGTCTTAGGGGCTTGGTTTGAAAACAGCATCGTAAACATTGGCGATTTTGAGACCAAGGCCCGGCGCGTACACGACTCGTACACGCTGGGCTTTTTTAGGCGTACCGCCGACACGTCGCCCGGGATGCGTGCTCCCACGTTCCGCACTTATTATAACGCATGGGCCGATCGTCTCATAGCGGCCATTTACACCCACCTCGCGCCCCACGATGACGAGATTGGGGAGTTTGGGATGACCTCAGTCTAAGATTCGT
>JASJYE010000125.1 GCA_030123645.1 Candidatus Hydrogenedentota bacterium
CCACGAGCTTAACGGCGGTCTTGTTCTCAGGACATACGAGGATATCGAGTAACTCTTGATCTACCATTGAGTCCTCCGTCGCTTTGTCTTTTTTCCACTGTTCGCTAGCCCCGCCCTATCTTAGCGGAAATGCCGCGCTACACCAAGTCCAGAGCATTCTAAGATTATACTGATGCATTTGCTGTTACTGCGCGTCGTCCGAAAACGGGTGCCACCGCCAAACTCGTTTGGGGGTGTCTTCGAAGCCGCCACCGCACACCCGCAAGCTGCGCTTGACGCCGGAACGTCCGGTCTCGTATTGGCACCCGTGACTTCCTCTTCCTTAACGACTTCATTCTCACGACGGACAGAACGTATCCATCTAATCTTAAAATGCTCCAGTGAGGCTTAGGCGGCTGGCTGGGCGCGTTTGGCGGTTGCGCCGTGCTTTCTGAGCAGGTCGACGACCGCGCCGTGCTTGCCTTCGAGTGCGACGGCTAATGGGCCGGGGTAATTGTATGCGCGTTTTACGTTTACGTCGGCCCCGGCGTTGATGAGCGCGCGGACGAGGGTCGCGTGCCCGTTGCCTGCGGCGGCGCACAGGGGCGTGGCGCCCGAGTTAGAACTGGCGTCCGGATCCGCGCCGGCAGCGAGGAGGCGCTCGAGGACTTGGACGTTCCCGCTCTGTGCGGCGAAATGGAGCGGGGTATAGCCCTGCTTCGTCCGCTGTTGGCAGTCGAGTCCATGCCCCTCAGCGACCTTTATGAGCTCCAGGTCGCCCGCCCATGCGGCGATGTGCATGAGGTTTGAGCCATTTCCGTTGGTTGCGTGGACACTTGCGCCGCTGCGGATTAGAGAGTTGACAAGCGCAAGGTCTCTGTTGGCGGCGGCCATGAAGAGCGGGGTTTCGCCGCGGTCGTTCACCGCCTCCAGATTGGCGCCGTTCTGCAAAAGCAGGTGGGCAGCGGCTTCGTGGCCGGCGACTACAGCGAAGTGCAGCGGAGTGCAGCCCCGCTTGTCGCGCGCGTCAATATCGGCGCCGATCGCGATGGCACGGGCGAGGGCGTCTACCCGGCCCTTTCGCGCGAGTTCGTGAATCGGGACAATCAGGCGGAGAAAGTACCGGGCGAAGGCGGCGATACCTATCAGCGTCCCGCCGAGCACGATAGTCGCCCCGCTGGCGATCAGACCGTATTGCAGTTCGGCGACCACGGAAAGGTTGACGGCGTCGAAAACGCCGATGACGGCGTCGCGGCCGAATCCGCTTAGGAACGAGACGCCGAGCGCTACGCCCGCTGCGACGATGGACCAACCGCCCAGGGCGATCGCCTTCGCTGTCATTGGGCTCGCGGGCGCGGTCCGCCGCGCGTCAAATCCGGGAAGCCCCTCCCGCACCGATTTTTCCGGGCGGCTGGATTCGCTGAAGCGCGCAGGAGCGGACCTTTGAATCTCCGGGGCAGGAGCGACTCCTGGCGGAGGCCTGCCCGTCCGCCCGGCGGCCTGCCTGCGTCGCGATCTCGGCGTTTCGGAGGTGGGGAAGGCGTCGCGCCGAGCGATGTGCGGCGATTGCGCGAGAGCCGCCGTATTCCGGGCAGTGCCTTTCGAGCGTTTTGTCAGGCGCGCGTAACGCTGGTTCAATTCGTAATAGCGCGCTTTGAGTTCTTGCCGGCGTTTGGTGTGATCCGGGTTCTCGCGGTCGAGATGGTTGTATTCCTTGTGAATGGCGTGGTACTCGGCGAGCACCGCCTTCGCCGCGTCATCAGGCCGCCCCATACTCGATCACCCCCAACTTACTTGCCTCAGCGCCCCGTTCAAAATGATAAGGAAACAGCCGAAAAAACGCAAGCCGCTGAGGCGGCCCAATCCTCCGGCGCGACTGAGGAGGCCGGGCAGGATTAGCCCGGCGGCTGGAGCTGCCCGGCGATGGCGGCGAAGTCGTCGAGGGTGAGGGTTTGCGGGCGGCGTGAGGGGTCGATGCCGATGGCTTGGAAGGCGGCGGCCATTTTTTCCTGGGGGATGCCGAGGGTCGTGTTCTTGATGAGGGAGTTGCGCAGGGTCTTGCGGCGTTTGGAGAAGGCGGCGCCGATAAGGCCCAGCAGGAAACGCGTGTCAATGCCGGGGTAGAGGAGATCTTTGCGGTTGCGTATGCGGACGATGACGCTGTCGACTTTTGGCTGGGGGGTGAAGCAGGTGCGGGGCACTTTGCGGACGATATCGATCTCGGCGTAGTACTGCGCCGCGAGAGTAAACTTGCCGTAATCGCGCGCGCCGACGGGGGCGACCATGCGCAGGCCGACTTCTTCCTGGACCATGATGAGCATCCGCTCGAAGGAAAGGGAAGACTCCCAGAAATGAAAGAGGATGGGAGTGGTGATGTAATAGGGCAGGTTAGAGACCATCTTGAGCGTGCGCGCGCCGGGGAGGAATTCGTCGACGAGCTTGTCGAGGGCGTGGTTGAGGATGTCGCCGCGGAAGAGGACGACGTTTTCGATGCCGCCGAAGCGGTCCTCGAGGACGGGCATGAATGCCCGGTCGATTTCGACTGCGAATACGCGGCGTGCGCTGTGCCTGAGGCGCTCGGTCAGTGCTCCGAGCCCGGCGCCGACCTCGACAACGTCGTCCTCGGGCGTGAGCGCCGCCGCCTCGACGAGGATGCGGTTGATGTTCTCGTCGAGGAGGAGGTTCTGCCCGAGCCTCTTCTTGAATCGAATGCCGTGTTGTTGAACGAGGTCTTTCAGTGCCATGGTTTAATTCCTAATCCTATTTGGAAGGTTAGAGACTCGGCTCTCTTGGTTCAAGGCAGTCTCCCTTCGCCCATGCATACGAGAACACGGAAAGGCGAAATTGAAGGCGCGCGCGTGCGTTGTTATGATGGCATGCAGGAGTGACTTGAATGCCTCATCTTGTGGTTGAACAGCCTGGGATCCCCCCGATGACGGTGGAGATTACGGCTCCTGTTACGTCTTTCGGCCGTGCGGAGGAGAACACGATTGTACTTCTGGCGGACGAGATTTCGCGATTCCATGCGAAGATCCGCTTGGAGGGGGGCCAGACGATTCTGGATGACCTGAGGAGCATGAACGGGACGTATGTCAATCGGCAGCGTGTGGTGGAGCGGGTACTCGCGGACCAGGACGAGGTGTGGTTTGGGAGCAAATGCCGTGCGGTCTTTCATGACGATCCGGAGGAGGTGAAGGAGCGGCGTAAGGCGGAATCGTCGCTGTCCGTGGAGGTCGACAAGATTCGCGAGGAGATGGACAAGGTGACGGCGTCGATGACCATGATCGCGCCGTCGGCGCGTGCGACGCAAGTCGCGGACGTCGAGATGGGCAAAATGCAGCGGGCCTTCCGCCGGCTGAATGCCTTGTATAAGGCGACGCAATTCATCGCGTCTGATTTTGACGTGGAGAAGCGGGTCACGCAAGTGCTCGACCTCGCGATGGAGGTCACGCTTGCGGACCGGGGCTTCCTGATGATGAAGGAGGAGGGCTCGGATGAGTTGCTGGTGAAGGTGGCGAGAGAGATGGGCCACGAACTTTCGAGCAGCTCGCCGAGTATGGGCGTTGCGCAGCTCGCGGCGCTGAACGGTGAGCCGCTGCTGATGGCGGATTCGGGCACGGACGCGCGTTTCTCGGGCCGTGAGAGCATCATCGCGCAGAAGATCACGAGCGCGATGTGCGTGCCGCTGAAGGTCGAGAATCGGATTCTCGGGGCGATCTATGTGGACTCGCAGAAGAGCGGGATGCAGTTCACGGAGGAAGACCTCGAATTGTTTCAGACGCTGGCGAATCAGTCTGCGATGGCGATTGAGAACGTGCATCTCTACGAGAAGATGCTCGAAGCGGAGAAGAAGCGGGCCAATTTCAGCCGATTTCTGTCGCCGACGGTGGTGGAGCATCTGATGACCGAGGACCAGGAGGTGAAGCTCGGGGGCGAGAAGCGTCCTGTAACGATAATGTTTTGCGACATCCGGGGCTTCACGCCGCTCTCGGAGAGGATGACGCCGGACCGCCTTGTCGAGTTTCTGAATGAGCATTTCACGGCCATGACGCAGATCGTATTCCAGTATGGCGGGACGCTGGACAAGTATAACGGCGATCAGGTGATGGCGCTGTTCGGCGCGCCGTTCACGTCGCAGAACGATGGCGCGCTGGCCGTGCGCTCGGCGCTGACAATGCAGGCGAAGAACAAGGCGCTGAACGAAGGCCGAGTGGAGCGGGGCTTTCCGCCTTTCGAGGTCGGGATAGGCATCAACACGGGCGAGGTCTTCACGGGGTACATCGGCTCGCCGGACCGGCTGGACTACAGCGTAATCGGCGACCATGTGAACGTGGCGGCGCGCCTGTGCGATGTGGCGGGCCCGGGGCAGGTGCTTATCGGCCAGCAGACCTATGACACCATTAAGGACATCGTCGACGTGCGGTCTGCGGGTACTCCGACGCTCAAGGGGAAGTCCGAGCCGGTCAACGCCTACGAGGTGCTTGGCATTAAGGCTTCAGGGGCCTCCACGGCCCACGAACCAGCGTAGCCCAAATCACGACGGCGCTCAGGGCGAGGGCAGCGGTTACGATCGCGATGTGCATCCCCCACTCCGCCCAAAATCCGAGCGGTGCGGCGTCTCCTTCTTGGGTAGGCTCGGGCGGCGCCGCCGTTGGCTGGGCCTCGTCTGCGTAAGCGGCTGCTGCGATTTCCCCGGCGCGTTGCGCGAGTTCGTAGTCTTGCTTGTGCACCCAGATGCGGCCCTCGGACGTTTCAACTTCGACGCCTTCATGGGCCAGCCAACCCTTGCGGATGCGGCTCTTCCGCGTGCTGGACTCTTCGGGATAGAAACCTTCGTAGTCCGATCGGTGAAGCTTCAAGTAGCGCTGATTGACCGGCAACCACGGCTCGTCGAGAATCGCATCGAAGATCGGCTTGAGGGTATCTTCTAAATCTTCTAGCTGAACGAGAACATAGAGCCGTCCGCCCTCCTCGCCGCGTTTGACGAAGACATAGTGCTCCAGGCCGGTTGTGTCGGGCTGTGATTGAGCCAGATGGATTGCGGCGGCGATGAAAAGAATGAGCGGCATGAAAAAAGTATAATCGGTGGCGGATGGCTTGACAAGGCGCGGCCCTGTCGCCCATGTTTCACCGGCGTGGGCAGCGCTAACAGTGGCGCGCGATAGGAGTAGTGAAATGCCGGCCCTCGGCCCTTTGGTCCTTCCCATAACGATCGCCGTTGCGGCGGTGGGGATATTGATCGTTCTGACACCGCGACTTCTGCGGACGGGAAAAGGCAGGCAGGCGAAGGGCGTCGCTTTCGAGATGCCGTGCACGGTGTGCCAGCAGAGACTGGCGATCCCCCAGGCCGATCTGGAAGCGATCGTGGGGTCGGAGGTCGCGCTGGTCGTACGGGAATGCGCGGCGGCTCAAGGCAAGCGGCTCGGCGGCTACCGTTGCCCGTACTGCGAGGCCTATCATATCTTCGCAACGGACACGTCGCCGCCGAAGTGGCTTGTGGTGAACCCATTCGAGCCCCAGCTGGCGACAAACCATTGTATGGACTGCCGGCGCCCTTTACAGCGGCCGCCGTGGCCTCAGGGCGAATACGAAGGCAGGCTCCACGAATTGAAGGACCTCTTGCCGAAGTATGGCCTTGTCTGCTCGCGGTGCGGTGCGATTTGCTGTGTCGCGTGTTGCCGCGACGTGACGCGGGGCCGTACGGCGGACCAGTCGCTGCTATGTCCGCGGTGCTTCCGCGGTCCGGTGGACAAGATACACCATTTTTAGATCGATCGAGGTGCTTTTGCAGACATTGAGATTATACGTGGCGCTTCGCCAGGGCGTGGCCGCGATGCTCGTCGTTGGCTTCGTTCTAGTTGTAGGGTGTGCGAGCACGCCGGATGGGGACAAGCATGAAAGTTCCGGCGGGACGGAGGAGATCACGCTGGATCTGGAGCGCGGGCCGCTTGGACTGATGCTGCGTGAGATGTCGGAGGCGTCTACGCTAAACGTCGTGCTCATGAACGGGCTCGAATTGGCTCAGACCGGCCCGTATCGATTCGAAAAGCGGGAACCGAAGGCGGCAATCGGCGATATAGCGCGTGATCTGGGATATGAGATCCATGAGGCGCCGCATTATGTGTTTGTGTACGCTCCAGGCTACGAGGTATTGCGAGATGTCGTTGTCGAGGGCAGGCTCGATGATCGGACAGCGGCATTGCGTGTGGACGCCGCTTTTGGGGCGGACACACCGCTCTGTAGCGGGCTGGCTCTTTTGGGGCATACGCTCGGGCACACGATCGTCGCGGACAATGCGATCGGAGGGGCGGCGTGCGGCGAGATTCGCCTGAGGGACGTTCCGCTGGCCACAGCGCTCGAGGCCCTTCTTCAATCGGCCCGCGTCCGCCGGGATTCGTTTTACGTCGAAAGCACTCCGGAATACACCTTTCTGGCTTCGGTAAACAACAAGCCGCGTCCTCAGTTGTTGATTAATAAGGCGTCGCTGACGGAAGAGCAACGCGGCACACTCGAGCGCCGGGTCAGCGTGACCTTAGCGTTCCTGCAGGGCGATCCAGAGCACTTAAAGGGCCGTATTGGCGCATCGACGCTGGGCGAGGTGCTGGACGCTCTGTCTGAACAACTCGGACTACCGGTGACGTCGGACGCGAGAATGCATAAGCTGCCTGTCAACCCGGTCGTGATGCGGGATGTATCCATCGGGACGGCGCTGGAACTGATCATCCGGCAGTGGTTGCTGCCGGAATTCGGGTATGAGCTCGAGGGCGCGGGTATCCGTCTGCGGCATCTATCCGCGCCCTAACGCAGGTTGCACTACAACGCTACGTCTGGCTGGCGAAAGGCAGCTAATACCGTGCACGTCAGCAATTTGCACTCGCGAGCTTCGCTGAGCAAAAAAGGGACTGACACAAGCGAAGTGAGGCACGAGCGAAGACGTGTCTGTCCCTTTTTTGCGTCGCATAGAGCCGCAAAACGGGGACAGTCCCTGCTCGCACACTCGCGAGGGCTACTTTTGGAAAAGCTCAAAAG
>JASJYE010000489.1 GCA_030123645.1 Candidatus Hydrogenedentota bacterium
TTAATTGTCAGGAACATCAATGATCTCAACTGGCTTTCACGAGCGCAGGACGGGCTTTAGTCCGGGGTCCGGGTGTGCAGGTCAGTTGCCGCATGGGCTGAAGCCCATCCTACGATTAGGCCGAAAGCGTCCTAAGAAGTTTGCCCGCGACGTGGACGGCCTGCCGCGGGTTACGCAGCGCGCGGCGTGCCATGCCGAACAGCGAATAATTCCTGAAGGCCTGCTGCCGCGCCGGCAGACGCTCGAAAAGACGCCGCTACTCCTCGCAGAATGCAATGACATGCGTGCGGCCGATCGTGGCCGTGTCATCATCAACACACATCTCGTCCGCCCCGTACTTCTCTGCACGTCAATCGAACACAAATTCGTAGACAACTACACGCGCCTGCGGATATGGCGAAAGATCCGCGCGCAGCAAGCGCAGCTCGGATGGCGCATTCGCCGGATCCAGTAATGGTCCCAAGGCCGGGGCCATTCTCGCGCTGTAACGCTCATCGACCACCAAGTATCGGAACGAGCCCGCCCGCGCCATCACTAGAATGTCCTCCAGTGAATCGTCCAGGCGCGGCCCTCTCGACTCCATTCCTGCGTAGTACGCCACCTGAGGCTTTCGAGTCATGATCAACCCGGCTTCCACGTTCGAGCGCATCCACTCCCCGACCGCCTTATACTCGCGTGGCTCCCGTGGGACACGCCCCGGCACGCGATCCGCTCCCACTGTCACCAGGGTTTGAAAGCCCATCAACGCCACCAAGACCCCCGCTGGCGCCGCACGCAGAGCCCGGTGAGCGCTCCGCTCCCCGGCCCACTGGCCCACCATCACGATGCCGCGTGAGGACCAGAGCGTCGCCGCGATAAGAGTGGCCATCATGTAGCGAGGCGCGGGGGAAAGCACAGGAATCGCCACGCACCACTGAATGAGGGCGAAGAACAACACGTATATTTCCAGCCGGTGGTCGCGCTGCGTGTCTCCCGCCATGAAGAGTCCTGCGCCTGCAAACATCCATAACACTGGCCCAAGCATAACTGCCGGTACATCCGCGGTCATCGCGATGAAGGTCTTCGCGAACTCAACAAGAACCGTCGACCCCTCCGGCTGCTCTCCGATGAAACTTAGCCGATGGTTCACCGTCGCATGCCCAAGTACCGCCTTCATGCAGAGCGCATGGCCCAGCAATGCCCCCCCCGAGAGGAATCCGAAGAGCGCAAGCCGTCCCCAGCGAATTCCGGCCACGCGGAAACCGAGCACGAGCGAGGCAGGAATGGCGGCCAACAAGATGAAGGTGCCTTCCGGGCGTGTTTCGTGAAGCGCGATGAAACTCAACGCGGCGCCCGCCATCCAACCCGGATGATCCTCTCGTAGTCCCCGCGCGAAAAGCCATACCGCAAGAAACCACAAGAAAACCGCAAGCGACTCGGTGGAAACACGGCAGCCATAGTCCATCAACCACGGCCAAATCGCAACGGTCAGGGCCGCAATGCGGGCGGTGCGCGCGCCATGCATGTCTAAGGACAGCAGATACACAGGTGCAACGAGCGACACCGAGAATAGCAGCGAGACCATCCGCCCCGCCCACTCGAAGTCGAGAGTGGAGAGATGAAAGAGCGCCACCATCGCCGGATACAGAATCGGGATTTTCGGATCGACCGCAAGCCACGAGCCTGATGCAATGTGCTCCGCCGCACGCAGATAATGCACAGCATCAGCGGTGTCGAGGACGCGCGGCATCGCAATCAGAAATGCGAGCCGGCAGATTAAGGCCAAAGCCAGGAGCACGGAGACGTCCCGTGCAATTGCAGAACGGACACGTCGCCGCCCGATTGCCGTCACCACGCCCGTATCCCCCTTAGATCCGCAGCATGCCGGCGCGAATCCCGCACGACGCCCTGCCCTACAATACTACCTTTTTGGGTCTAGCCGCTGAGCAAAACGAGGACTGTCCTCGCGAGCGTGCGAGCAGGGAGAGTCGAGCTGGTGAAAAACCGATCGCCCGCCCAAAAACAGCGACTGTACCAAGCGAAGCGGGGCACGAGCGG
>JASJYE010000126.1 GCA_030123645.1 Candidatus Hydrogenedentota bacterium
CTTGGCATACCGCCGGGAAAACGCTGGCCCGCCCTGGCACCGGCGCATCCTGAGGGCCGGGCTGCGCGTGCGGTTTATCGTTTCGTTTATAGGGCTTGTTGTAGTCTTGGCGATCCCAGTTCTGAATGTGAATCAAAATCTCGGTTTCTACAATGTGCCAACATCGTCCATGGAACCTACGCTTCTTCCGGATGATCATTTCATCGCGTATTCCTCCAAGTTTTATGAGCGTGGTCAGGTCGTCGTGGTCCGGGACCCGGAGGACGCGGCAGGTTATTTGGTCAAACGCATCGTGGGGCTGCCGGGCGATGTGGTGGCGGTTCGGAATGGAAGCCTGGTCGTGAACGGCGACCCCGTGGAAGAGCCCTACCTTCATGAAAAAATGACCTACAAACTAAGTCCGGTCCGGGTGCGTTCCGGCGAGGTCTTCCTGCTCGGAGACAACCGGAATCACAGCTATGACAGCCACATCTGGAAGCGCGGTGTGCTCATTGAAGTCATTATGGGGTCTGTCCGGCAGATATATTCGCCACGTTCGCGGATGCAAACTCGCATTACCTACACGGATGTATTTGCACATATCGATGCGAGCGCGGGATCGCAGGACGAGCGACAGGCGCGCGTTCCCTCATACTGATCTCGCTCCGCCGAGATTTCCCGTCCGCAAGAGGACTTCGTGACCCAGATCGACCGGTACATACTCAAACAGATATTCGTCCCCTCGGCCCTCGCTTTTTTCCTCATTGCTTTTCTGGCGATCTCCAACGAGCTGCGTGAACGGGCCGAACTGTTATTGAACGAAGTACTCAGATTGAGCGATCTAATCCGGCTGGGCATTTATTTTCTGCCAACGCTCATCTCCTTTGTCGTGCCCATCGCGTTTTTCTTCGGCGTGCTCATGGGCCTCGGGCAGCTCGTGGAACACGGGGAGATCGGCGCCATCAAATCGGCGGGTGTATCGCTAAGGCGGCTCATGGCGCCGGTCGTAATTGCCGGCGCGGTGCTCGCGTTCGCGTGTGCACTTGTGCAGGACCGTCTCCAGCCGTGGGGCATCAACAAGGCTTACGACTTAATCAAAGAGGAACTGCCGAAGCGGGCAACCATTGACATGCTCCAGCCCGGCGTCATGCACGAATACGAAGGCTGGCGTGTATACATCGGGTCCCGGGACAGGGCAACGCGCACCCTCAAAGATGTAGACATTGTTTGGCCAGACAAGGAAGGCGACGCATGGGTTTTCCACGCCGACACGGCCACAATGGCGGAACAATCAGGGGAGCGTGTGCTCAGACTGGGGAAGGGTCACGGCGTTTCTCCCAACAACCTCCGATCTGCGTTTGATTCGCAAGAGCTCATTGTGCCTGCACGAATCAGAAAAGCCTCGGCGCGGCGGCTGCGCTTGGGCATGACGCTATCCGAGTTGTTAGATAGCGAGAAGCAGCTCACCCATGACTACGAGAAGTCCGGCTCCTACGCTTTGCGAATCGAGCTGCTCAAGGAACGCCAGGAGATCGCCGATCGGCTAAGCTTGCCCTTTGCCGCCCTGGCGGTAGGCTTCGCCGGCGCCCCGCTTGCCCTCGGTGGCCGTTACGGCCGCCGCCGCTCACGCATGCAACTGTTCTCGTCAGGGCTTGGCATTTTGCTCATTTATTACGTGCTGCGTGTGGTTCTGGAGCCCCGATCCTTACACGATTTGAACGATTATGTCGTCCGCGTCTGGGTACCCAATCTCGCATTGATTGCGTTCGGCGTCGTCCTCGTGTGGCGCCTGGACCGCGTCATACCGGCGCGCCAGCGGGGATGATGCCGTGAAAACACTCGACGCGCATCTGACCCGCAGGCTGCTTTTTGCGGTGAGTGCGGCCATGATCGCCCTGCTCTTCCTTTTTGTGGCTATCGACGTGCTTACACACCGCCGCTCGGACATCTTGCAGCATGACGTCCCCGGACGGATAGTCGCGCTGTACTATCTGCTTCTCATACCGCGCATGCTGCTCGAGTATGACCTCGCTGCGTTGTCGATGCTCGTCGGGGGCCTACTCGTACTCGGATCTGCCGCTCAGCACAACGAATTCACCGCGCTGTTCTCTTGTGGCGTACCCCTTCGGCGGATTGTTCGCGTCCCGTTGCTGATGGCAGCCGGCCTGTCCATCCTTCTCTTCGTCATGGGAGAAACGATCGCGCCGGCGGCCGCCCGCGCCACCTTTGCCATCGAGGAACAATACTTCGGCAAACATTCGCGAGGCTCTTTGTCGGAGCGCCCGGGGATCAGTTGGGCACGCCTCGCGGGAGGTTGGAAATGCCACATCGCGAAATTCAACCGCATCGCCTTGACGGGCGAAGACGTGCTGATGCTGAGGCAGCGCGAGGACGAGTACGATCAGATTCGCGCAGGGCGGATCTACTGGGATCCGCAGTTCGGTAAATGGTTCTTGGAAGACGCAGTATGGGCGGTTTTCTTTCCGGAGAAGAAAATGGCCATGAGTGTGCGTCGCTTAGCTCAGACGCCAGCGCCCCTCGAGGAAACGCCTGAGGAGTTGTTTGCCCCTTTCGAGGACCCGGCCTCGCGCAGCGCGGGCGGACTCCGCACGGTCATGGAAAACGCCTCGAAAAAGGGTATGCCCATCGCCCGCCTCAAGGTGGATTATTACAGTAAATTTTCAAAACCGCTCCTACCCCTGGTGATGATCTGGATTGCTGTACCTTTTGCTTCGCGAACGAGGCGGGGGGGGCTCTCAATAGGTTTTGGCATCAGCATTGCCCTAGGCGTGGCCTATTTGCTGGTCTACTCCGTCTGTCAGAGCCTCGGCTATACGGGCCACTTATCGCCAATCATGGCGGCGTGGCTGGCGAACCTGGTGTTTTTGGCCGGTGGGGCGGTCCTCTTCTCGCGCATACCCACGTAATCTGCTTAAATTGATAAAATTACATGCCCTTTAGGCCGCTTTTCAGGCAAAATACCCCTTATCCAAAGCATCTTCGTGGTGATCGTGGAAGACTTTGTAGGTGAAGTATTTGCAGCCTCGCCTAAAGGTCTGGTACACTTAATTCCTGAGGGGAATTCTGGCTAACGCAGGGGGAAAATGTCGATGGCCAAGTACGCACCAATACTGCTCATTTTTGCTTCTTTTGCCTTCACGTCGTCTGCAGGCGAACACCATGCTCTCAAACGGAGCCCGCAGGGCTGGACCGTGCCTCTCGAGCAACTCGGATTCGATGGCTCGCTCGAGCGGTTGCCTGAGCCGCGCGATTGGCAGATCAAGCAGGTCTCGAGCTATGACCGCGCCGGGGGAAACAAGGACGATGAATACGGCCACCAGGTGTATGAGGGCGGAGTTGTGCTCGCTGACCTTGAAGGGCCTGGTGTCGTCACCCGAATCTGGACGCGCAACCCGCACGGCACCATCTACATCTACGTGGACGATATGGAGCATCCGGTGATTTCGGTCCCGTTTCGTGATCTGTTCTCGGGCGGTCTCGAATATTGGAGCCCGGGATTCAATCTTTTCGCCCCGCCGTTCACTGGCGAGGGAACGGGCGGGTATTTCAGCTACGTCCCCATCCCTTACGAGCAACGCTGCCGGATTATCGTGGCGGTCGAGGAAGATACGCTGGCCTACCAAGTCACTTACGCGGATTTCCCGGACGGCACAGCGATTCGATCCTTCGAGCTCGCCCTGAGCCAAGATGACGTCAGGTTTTTCCGCAAATGGGCGAAACGCTGGGAAGGCGTGGATTTGAGGCACCCGAAACGCAAGGAGACGCTTCATCATTCGCGGCACAAGTATCGGCCCGGGAAGAACAGCATGGTCTTCCCCATCGAAGGCCCGGCCGTATTGACTGAAATAGAGCTAGTTTTGCAGTCCAACGACCCGGACATTGCCGACGGCACGTGGATAGCGATTTACTTCGACGGCCAGAAGTCACCCGGCGTTCTGGCGCCTATCGGGGACTTTTTCGGCGCTTCCACCAAGGATGCGATCGATCATAACAATCTGGTGATCGGCAAGCACGGTGAGCGCATGTGGTGCCGCTATCCGATGCCGTTTCACGAGTCGGCCGCAATACACTTCATCACGATGTCGGAGCAGATCGCCGACATCGAGTATTTTCTGACCTGGCAGCCTGGTCCCGTGGAGGATTTGGAGTACTTCTTCGCACGCTACAATAGCGGCGTTTCCGAAGAGGGAAAATCGTATCGCGTTGCGGAGATTCACGGCGACGGCCACTATGTCGGCACGACCATCGCCGCGGCAAATGCAGACACGCTTACTTTCCTGGAAGGCGACGACGTGTACATGATAGACGGCGCCTCCGGCGCAGACTTCCACGGAACCGGCACCGACGACTACTTTAATGCGGGATGGTACTTCGCCGCCGGCACCTTCGACGCTCCCACGCACGGGACCACGTTGAAGCTCGCCACGGCCCCGGCCGGATTTTCGGCTTTCCGAAGCCACATCACGGAACCGGTGCCCTTTAAGTCGTCCTTCGTGTTCGATCTCGAGCACGGTCCAACAAACAACCGTCCCGGTGTGGCCTATTCAAGCGTGGCCTACTGGTACCAACGCGAGGCCCTGCCGCAGGTCTGGCCGATCGCGGAAATAAATGGGGTTGCGGTCGACAGACCGTAGAAGTGCGACGGGCCTATGCGGCCCGGAAGAGGGCCCGGCCAGGCCCTGGAATGCGGAATTCCAAAGGAGATAACGCTATCGGCCGTCGAGTTTGTCCGGCACCGCCGGATCCGACGGTTGAAACCATTAGATGGACATGACTACACTGTCGCGACTGTTCACTCGCAGTCGGCGAGCAGTTCGGCGTCGAAGCGAGAAGCACTCGCGACACCGTGTTAAAGGAGGTTCCCACCTGTGCTTCGAATTTCCCGCTACAACCTTTCGGCGATAGCCCTGTGCCTGGCATCCGTCATCGGCGGCTGTACGACAACGGGCGCACCCGAGAGGGAAGTCCACCAGTTCTCGCCCATTCCGATCGCAGAAATCGGCACGCAGGATCTCGAGCCGGTCACGCCCAGGAGCGCTTTAGAGCTGCTCGACGCGGCGAACCATGCCTTCGCCGAGGCCAATGCTGCGCAGGAGATGGGAAATCACTCTGAGGCTACCCGGCAGTATACAGTGATGATGGAGCTACTGCTCGAGTCCGACCTCGATCCCACGGTTTTCTACAACCTGCGCGCTGAGTTCGAACGGATATTGAACAAGTCGACGAGGCTCGCGCGGACCTATGAGCGCACGCAGCCCAGCGCGTGGAGCCAAGAAGTGGTCGAGTTGGCCCTGCGCTCGGAACTCGAGTTCCCGAATCCGCTGAATGATCGTGTCCTTTCGGAAATAGAAGCGATTCGTGCGATTTATCCAGTCAACTTTCAAGCCGGGCTGGATCGAAGCAGTAAGTACCTCCCCTATATCCAAGAGGAGTTGCGGAAAGCGGGTCTTCCCGAAGACCTCGCGTGGCTGGCCATGGTCGAGAGCCAATTTACACCGCGCATCAATTCGCGAATGGGCGCCGGCGGGATGTGGCAGTTCATGAAGGGCACGGGGCAGCGCTATGGCCTGCGCAGCGACTACTATATGGATGATCGCTACGATTGGCGGAAGTCTACCGCCGCCGCAATCGCTTATCTCACAGAGCTTTATGAGATATTCGACGGCAATTGGCCCCTCGCTGTTTCCGCCTACAACAAAGGCGAACGCGGCCTGGAACGGGCGATCGCGTCGAATGGGGGCGACAAGAATCTGTGGAGCCTGCTTGAAACCCCTCCGGCGGCGAACCGCATCCCGCGCGAGACGAAGCGTTTCTACCCGAAGCTGCTCGCGTCCATTATCGTCGCGAACAATCCCGAAAAGTACGGGTTTAAATCCCGGCCGCAGAGCGAGGAGCGTACGGAGGTCACAACAACCAAAGGATCCTACTCATTGAAGCAGATCGAGCGGGAAGCCGGTCTGCCGGAAGGCACCCTCACGCGGCTTAACCCGCAATTCATTCGGGGCTACACTCCGCCGGGACGCTCTGCGGAGATCGCTGTCCCCATAAGCTTTCGGACGAAAGTCGCCGCCGTGATTAGCACCATGCCAGAATTACGGCCAGGCACACATACGGTGCAAGCGGGGGAAACCCTTTCTGGAATCGCATCGCTCCATCGCGTCTCAGCGCGAGAGCTTCAGAACCTCAACAACATCCGATCGGCGCGCAGGCTTCAAATCGGCCAGCGCCTTGTTATTCCCGGCGTGACCGCCGCAGGCGCACCTCGCGGGGTCGCTAGGGAAGCCAGCGGGCGGATAGTCTACAGGGTGGCAGGTGGAGACAGCCTCTCATTAATCGCGTCGCGGCATCGTGTCTCCGTCAACGACCTGCAAGCGTGGAATAGTCTTGGCCGGAGCACGCGCATCCATATCGGCGATCGGCTTTACGTCAGCGCCGGCCAGCCCGTGGATACTGGTACGCCGCTTGGAGAAGCGGTTGAGTATAGGGTCAAAGCAGGGGATTACCCAACGAAAATTGCGAAGAACTACAACGTCAGACTGAAGGATTTTCTGGCCTGGAACGGCTTGAACGGCAATTCGACTATCTGGGTCGGACAGAAGCTCAAGGTCTACAACGTCACGACTGCAAAGGCGACCTTCTCTGAAAGCCGCCGCAGGGCCCCGGCGGGGGTCAGCGGCACGCACACTGTACGCTCGGGCGAGAACGCCAGTGTTATTGCACAAGAACACCGGATTCGCACACGAGATCTTCTCGCGTGGAACGGCATGAACTCGCGGACAATCCTGCAGGTGGGCGATGTCCTGTATGTTGGCGATCCCAAGCTGGGCGCCGGGTCCGGGGAAGGCGATGGCGAAGTAGAAGACGCTGGACCGGTCAGGATCGTTCACACGGTAAAACGGGGGCAGAATCCAACGACGATCGCGAGGCGTTACGGAGTCAAGCTAAACGACCTCTTCGTCTGGAACGCCTGGAATAAGTC
>JASJYE010000127.1 GCA_030123645.1 Candidatus Hydrogenedentota bacterium
CTGCATCCCGGGACGTTGCAGGCGATTGTGGACAGAGGACTTTTCGAGAAGGTTCAGGCAATCCTGCAGGGCCGTGCTCTTCAGGTGACGGGACACACCAGAAACCATGAGGACTTCCCGTTGCGAAGGTTTGCAAAGTGCTCGGCTTGTGACACGCGCGTCGCCTCTGGGCAGCGGGTAGCCTCGTACAGCGCCAGCGGCTCCAAAGTGCCTTGTTCCCGGAAGGTGTGACGTACAATTCCGACAATGGATTTGGAACCGCCCGAACTACCTTATTTTTCAATTGGTTAGAGACAAATTCGGGGGCGAATGAAGGTTTGGCGTCCCGTAGGGGATTTGAACCCCTGTTGCCGCCGTGAAAGGGCGGTGTCCTCGACCAGACTAGACGAACGGGACGTTTGCGTAGACCGCGCGGTCGAGTTCAATACCTAAAGGTTAGGTGGACTCGGCGCTGAGTACCTCGCCCCCGGATGAAGGCCAAAATACTCTAACACACCAGTCTCGCGGGATCAACGCGCTCGAGTCTTCGTGGCGGGCTCCCGAGCCGCTTCGGTGGCGGCGGGAAATGCGCATACTCGGGGTAGGGACGTGAACCTTTCAAGCGCCATAGGAACTTTCCTTCACGCTGCGCGAGCGCCCAGTCGGGCGTAGGACGCCGCTTTCATTCCCGTGTGCACAGGATCCGCGGCCTGCGTCCTTCGTCCGCCTCCTTCCAACTCCTGTCGCCTCATTGATTTCGACGCTCCCACGGGACTATCATGGCCCGGCATGGGGGAAGCACAATCGAATTGCGATCCCGAGCCGGCGAGGCGGCTTTTCTGAAGCTAAACGGATACTGATCGGGCCGCGTTCATTTGCATCGTCCCGGGTCGAAACGCTTAGGACAAAGAGCAGGGCATTATGCGTAGAAATATCCTTCATGACGGCGCGGCGAGCCTCAAATACGAGATCCGCGAAATCGTCTCCGCCGCGCACAGCATCGAGCGCCTCGGGCGGGAAATTACGTGGGAGAATATTGGCGATCCCGTGCAGAAAGGGGAGGGGCCGCCGCAGTGGATCCGGGATATTGTGGGCGACCTGGTCAAAGACGTGCCGTCGTGGGCCTACTGCGATACCGCGGGGGTCCCCGAGACGCGAGAGTTTCTAGCCGAACTCGTCAATCGCCGGGACGGCGTGAGGCTTACGCCGGACGACATCTTTTTCTTCAACGGCCTGGGCGACGCGGTGGCGAAGGTCTACGGGTTTCTGCGGCGCGAGGCGCGGATCTTGGGGCCGTCGCCGGCCTACAGCACGCATTCTTCGGCCGAGGCCGCACACTCGGGTTATGGGCATGTGACCTACGACCTCGACCCGTACAACGGCTGGATGCCCGACATAGAGGACATTCGCAACAAGGTCAAATACAACGATTCGATCGCCGGTATTTTGTTGTTGTCGCCCGACAATCCGACGGGCGCGGTGTATCCCCGGGAGATTCTCGAGGAGATCGCCGCAATCGCGAGGGAGTATGACCTCTTTCTTATCGCGGACGAGATCTACGCGCATATCGTGTACAACGGTGGCGCGCGGCTGCACATGAGCGAATGGATCGGCGACGTGCCCGGCATCGCAATGCGAGGGATCAGTAAGGAGTATCCGTGGCCCGGTGCACGCTGTGGCTGGCTGGAAATTCTGAATAAGGACAAAGACTCGAACTTTTCGCATTACGTGAACAGTCTCCTGGCGGCGAAACGGCTGGAGGTCTCGTCGACGACGCTGCCGCAGATGTCCATCCCTAAGGTCATGGGCGACCCGCGCTACAAGAGTCATCTCAGGGAGCGTGAAAACATGTTTGCAGGCCGGGCCGAAGAATTGGTCGAGGGTTTCCACGGCTGCGAATCTGTCATCCTGAACAAGCCCGGAGGCGCCTTCTACTTCACGATTATGTTCAAGGATGGAGTGCTTAACGATTCGCGGATGCTGGAGATCGAAGATCTGGGGATCCGAAAGCGGATCGTGCAGATGACGCAGCAGGTTGAGCCGGACAAACGCTTCGTTTATTACCTCATGGGCGCCACGGGCATCGTGGTGGTGCCGCTGACTGGGTTCCAGTGCTCGCACTACGGGTTCCGGGGCACGCTGCTCGAGCACGACGACGAAAAGCGCGCGTGGATTTTCAAGACCCTGCGCGAGGCCATCGACCAATACGTGGGCAGCGGGTCGGGCGCGACGATCGCCGTCGCGAAGGCCTAGCAGCCCTTGCCGATTGTCCCGCAGCAAGGCGTTTGAATGAAGAAATACATTCTGGCGGCGGCCGGGCTCGTTTTTGGGACCGTGTTGGTATGGCTGCTGTTCCGCAAGGCGGACTGGGGGGAGGTCTTCGCGGTCATTCGGGGCATCAGCCTCCCTTGGCTGGCGCTGGCCCATATCCCGCTGCTGCTCGCCTTTCCTTTTCGGGTGCAGCGCTGGAGCTATATCGTGCGCGCGGCCCAACCCGTCTCGTTCCGCAAGATGTTCAGCGCGACGCAAATCGGTTTCCTCGCGAATTTCGTGTTGCCGGGACGAGCCGGGGAGGCCATCCGTGCGCTCGTCTTGACGAGGCTCACGGACATCAAGTTCTCGAAGTCCTTCGCCTTCGTCGCGCTGGATCGTGTGACGGATCTTTTCGGCCTCATCACGGTCATTGCGGTATCTATCGTGGCATTCCGGCCGACCGGCGGCGTGAGCATATCGCCGGACACCTTCGGCACCACGAACCCGATTACTTTCACCAATCGGCAGTATCAAATGGGGGCGATTGGGGCGGGGGCGTTCTTGTTTGTCGTTCTTACGACCTTCGTACTGCTTTACGTGAGGCGGGCCTTTGTTCTCAGACGAGTTCGCGCTGTCCTCGGCGTGGCCTCGCCTAAACTCGCGGAATACGTCGCGGGGATGCTCGACCATTTCGCGGACGGGTTGCACGTTTTCCGATCGCCGGGAGACATGTTCAAGGCGGTCCTGTGGTCGTTCCTCACCTGGTCGGTGGGAATGATCTCGATGGTCTGCCTGCTCGAGGCCTTCGCTATCGACTACCCCTGGTATACGCCCTTCGTCAGTCAAGCGCTCCTCGCCGTGTTCATCGCGGCGCCGAACACGCCCGGCTTCGTTGGGCAGTTTCATGTGCCCATCGTGCTGGCCCTCGTGATGACCATCCCCAGTATCGACACCGACGCCGCCAAGGCCTACGCCATCGTCTTTCACCTAATGCAACTGCCGCCTGTCGGTATCCTCGGCGCCTACTGCCTCATGCGAGAACACATGGGGCTGCTACAGCTTCAAAGTGAAGGCGAGGAGCGTTCACAACGCCACGAGTAAGCCTACTCGATGCGGCGGCATGCAATGTTCGGCCCCTCAAAAGTAATTCGAACCGCCACCTTTGGGCCAGCGGCAGATTTGCGGGCAAAGCCTCTTAAAGGATCTTTTGACTCTGGCGGCAGCGGCCCTGTAGAGTTTTTTTGCAAGGGAGACCGATTAACGTTATCGAACTAAGGACGGAGCTTCTCAAATTGCCTTCGCAATAGTAGAGTTACTTTGATAGAGATAGATAAATGGACTACCGCGTGGTCTTGATCGAAAGTGAAAAGGGCTTCGCCGTAAGTTGTCCCGCGTTGCGAGGATGCCATTCTCAAGGCAAGACGAAAGCCGAGGCGCTTGAAAACATCCGCGATGCGATACACGACTGGCTCGATGCCGAAGGCGATGAAAAGTCCGTTTTCAGCATTTCCGAAGAAACGGTGACTGTCTAACGTGCCGAAGATTCCCGCTCTCAGCCCTACTCGTGGCGCAGGGCTTCCACGGGGTCCATGTCCGCCGCGCGCAACGCCGGATACATGCCGAACACGACGCCGACCACGAGCGAGATTGAAAACGCGAGCGCGGGCGACCAAAAAACCACGATGGTCTCTTGACCGGTGAGGCGGGTCACCAACGAGGGGATCAGCACGCCCAGACCGACGCCAATTAGGCCGCCTATTCCAGAGAGTATGACCGTCTCGGCCAGAAACTGCGTCACAATGTCCCGGCGTTTCGCTCCGAGGGCGCGGCGGATGCCGATTTCCCGCGTGCGTTCCGTTACGCTGGCCAACATGATGTTCATGATTCCGATACCGCCCACTATCAGGGAAATCGCAGCGATCGAACCCAGTACCACGTTAAAAATTCGCGCGGTCTCTTCCGCCGCGCGAAGCAGATTCAGCGGAACGATCACCTCATAGTCCTGCTTGTCGTGGTTGATCTCCAGGAGGTCCGCGATGATGAGCGACGTTTCAACGACGTCTTCCAACTTCTTAATGCGGACCGTTACCTCGTGGTATTCGACCCGCTCCCTCTCCTGGCTGCCGCTGCTTCGTTTTACGAGAATTTCGCCGAAGCGCGTACGGGCGGTTGACAAGGGGATATAGACGCTTTTTATGCCTGCCTGTGCGCGCCCACCTTCTTTCGTGCCCCTGCTCCGCGGCTCCATGACGCCGATAACTCGGTAATAATCGCTTGCGATACGTACGGAGCGCCCGATGCTGGCGTGCAGGGGGAATAGTTCTTCAACCACTTCGGCGCCGAGGACGCATACGCTTGCGTGCTGGTCCATTTCAGAGTCGGTGAAGAACCGCCCGCTGGCCACGGCATAATTGCGCATAGCCGGATACCAGGGGACGGTGCCCATGACGTCGCAATCCACGCGCCGCCCGACGTTCCACACCTTTTTCCTCATAATGCGGCCCGGAACGAGAATTTCTACCGTAGGGATCGTGGCGCGAATCCTCTGGAGGTCTTTCTGCGTAATCCCATATTCGAGGAAGCTCGCCTGTCCCCGGGCGCCGCTTTCCGATTCGGGAGGCTTTACGCTCACTAGGATGATATTGTGGCTGCCCTGCTGGCGGATCTGCTCCTGCGCCTCGTAGCCGGCCCCTTCTCCGACGGCCAGCATCGCGATGACCGAGCTTACGCCGAACACGATACCCAACATCGTCAACGAGGAGCGGAGACGGTGCAGCCAGAGACTTCGGAAGCCGGCTCGGATCGTACGTTTTACGTAGACCCAACTCAGGTGCGATTCAATGCGATGTTCAACCGGACGCCTCATTTCAGACCTTGGAGTCTTGCCCGTCCCGTGTGAGCTGATTCACGCCACTCGGAGCTTGTTCCTCGCGCTCTCCGGGCGATGCGTCTTCTTCTTCCGTCTCATCGCTCTCTTCCTTCCGGCTTCCCTCGGGCGGCCGAATCAGTACTTCCTCGCCCTCGTGCAGACCCTTGCTTACAACGATGAATTCGAGGGTAAGCGCACCGGTCTCGATCTCGCGGGCGACGGGGACGCCGTTTTCGATCACGAAACAAACTTGCTTGTTCCCTTGCGGGACGACCGACTGAATCGGGATATACAACACATCGTCCAGGCGCTTGATCATGATCGTTACCTCGGCGCTCATGCCGGGTTTGAGCCACTCGTACAAGCCCTTGATTTGCACGGTGGTTTCATAGACCTTGAGATCGGGGTTCATCCAACGGTTTTCCGCATCCGGCAACACCCCGACCTTGACGACCTCGCCTTCTATCTTCTGCTCCGGATAGGCGTCGACGCGCAAGATGGCCTTCTGCCCTACTTCGATCATCTTGATGTCGGACTCGTGGATGTTTACTTTCGCGGCCATGGTCGCCATGTCGGGGATGGTAATGATGGCCTGCTTTTCGCGAATCGTCGCCCCCTCTTTGATGGGTTCCGCGTCGAAATACCGCGGGCCGCTGCCGCCGTAGACGACGAGGCCCGCACGCTCCGCCACCATGACGCATTTGGCGAGCTGATCATGGTATTCCCTGATGCGTTCTCCTTCAATCCTATAGCGCGCCTGGGCGGACAATAGTTTCGCCTTGGCCTGGGCGAGTTTCGACAAGGCCTCCTGCTCGGTGCGCTCGAGTTTCCGCTTGGCCTGGATGTAGTCCGATACCAATTTCTCCGCCTGTTTCGGGAATTCGTACTCGATGTAAAGCTTCTCGGCCGTCTCGGCAGTCTCAACGCTGACCTCCTGCTTGGCTTTCTTAAGCCGCGCAATCTCGAGTTCGTTCGCGGTAATGAAATTCTTACCGAAGAGGCGCTTCTTCCCGTCGAATTCGGTTTTCGCTACTGCCTCATCGCCTTTCGCAAGCATCAGGTCGTCTTGCATCTTACGAAGCAATTGACTCGCCTCGCCGCTTCCAAGCAATTCCATGTTGGCATAGGCGCGAAATTCGATGTCCGGGTGTTCAAGCCGCAGCTTCTCGATCGCAATTTCTTCCAGAGTGTTGTCCGCAGTTTCTTCTTCCGGCGAAAGTTTCAATGCATCGCTTACCGCGCGATCTACTTCGAGTTTATCGATCGCCTCATGCATGCGGGCCGCGACGACGCTGCCGAGATACTTCTCCATTTCAAGACGGGCGAACTTCATCTCCAGCTCGGCGGCATAGATGTCGCTCTCGCTTTGGTTGATCTGAATATCGTAGCCCTTCTCCGCTTCGGTCAAGGAGGCCTGCGTACCCCTAATCGTGATCTCGCTTGTTGTGAGCTTATCCTGAATTTCAGAACCGTCCAACTCGACCAGCTTCTTCTTGTTCTCCACGTCTTCCTCGGTGACGAAGTACCCCTCCTCGATGATGTACAGAATCTTGACGCCTTGCCAGCCTTTGACCCGCGACCTGATCTCCTGGCTTTCGAGCGCCTCGACATTGCCCCCCTCGAGCACCTTGACGTCTAATCGGCCGCGCCGAACTTCGAAGGTCGTGTAATGAACATCCGGGCCGCGGCTTCCGAGCCAAATGCCCCCTCCCAACACGGCGGCCACTACTCCCCCGATCATCGCTTTCAGCGCAAAACCTTGTCGCACGAATCCATCCTCTAAGTACCGGCTGGTGTCTACCCAGTTCTACGGATAGGCGGCCTATACTCATGACCTATCATACAACCTTTCCGGGTGAACGCCAAGCTTTGC
>JASJYE010000128.1 GCA_030123645.1 Candidatus Hydrogenedentota bacterium
CGTCGACTACAACCCAAAATACCCCTTGACTTGAGCCACAGTATCTTGTTTCGCAAATAGCCTATACGCGAGTGCAACGGATTCTGCGTTATATTAGGGAGAGGCGCGAGTCAGCCGTTGGGCGTCATGTTCACCCAATCCTGCGGCTTGAGATAGAAGTCCGTGAGCTCGTGTTCGGGCGTGCCGGGTTCGGGATGCCAGTTGTAGCGCCACGTGGCCGTGGCGGGCAGGGACATCATAATGGATTCGGTGCGGCCCCGCGACTGCAGGCCGAAGGTGGTCCCGCGATCGTAGATGAGGTTGAATTCGACGTAACGGCCGCGCCGGTAGAGCTGAAACTCCCGCTGCGCATCGGTCGTGGGTTTTTCGCGGTTCGCCTCGGTGAAGGGCCGGTAGAGGTTGGGGAAGGCCATGCCGAGGTTTAGGCAGTAGGCGAAGGCCTTGTCCTTGTCGTCGCGCAGGTGGTCGAAGAAGGTGCCGCCGATGCCGCGGGTCTCGCCGCGGTGCTTTAGGAAGAAATATTCGTCGCAACTCTTTTTGTGCTCGTCGTAGGAATAGCCCGATTCGTCGCAGATGGCCTTGAGCGCCTGGTGAAACTCGACGACTTGCCCGAGAACGGGGTAGGTCGGTGTAAGGTCGATGCCGCCGCCGAACCACCAGGCGCCGCCCGCCTCGAAGTAGCGGAGGTTCATGTGAATGGTCGGGACGTGCGGGCTCCAGGGATGAATCACGAGGCTGACGCCCGTCGCAAGGAATGGCGTATCGACGGGGATTTCAATCTCCGCCGCCGCGCTCTGTGGCATGGATTCGCCGCGCAGACCGGAGAAATTGACGCCGCCTTTTTCGAGCAGCGGGCCGTTCTCCCAAACGCGCGTGCGGCCACCGCCGCTACCTTTATCGTAGTCCCAAAGATCCTCTAAATACGGCTGCCCGTTCTCTTCGTTGAGGAAGTCGCAGATGCGGTCCTGAACGTCCTTAAAGGCCTCTTGGATCTGTTGGGCGTCCGGCATGTCGGAACTCCTTTTCGCTGCTACGCGTTTCGGCCAAATCCTCCCAAGGTCTTAGCTTCTTTTTTCCAAAAAAGAAAGTAAGCGGCAAAAAACCGATATAAAGACAACGTGTTGTTTGGAAGAAACCGCTTTCGCCCAAAGCGCCTGGTTGGATAATTGGGTGACGTGGCTTGGCCCATTCGTCTTGAGCTATTCGCTCTCCTCGCTGAGATAGGGGCGGATGATCGCGTTCCACAGATCGTAACCCTCACGGCTCAGGTGCAGGCCGTCCTGAATAAACAGGGACGCGCGAGGCTTGCCGTCGCCGCCGAGCATGGGCGTGTCGATGTCGATGAACTGAAGGTGCGGCACGGTCTCGGTGTGCGCACGAATCAGCGCGTTCGCCGCGCGCATCTTCTCGACCATCTCCCAGCGCAGGATGCTCGGTTTGATGGCGATATAGGCGATACGCGTTTTCGGTAGGGCGTCGTGGATGGTCTTGAAAAAGGCCCTCGCGTCCTCGGCGACCTGCTCAGGACTCTTCCCGGCCGCAATGTCGTTGTCGCCCGCGTACAGGACGACAAGCCGCGGCTCGTAGGGGATCGCGATCCGCGCGGCAAACTCGACGCTGTCGGCGGTTTGCGAACCGCCGAAGCCGCGATTGATGATAGTGTACTCGGGGAAATCCTCGGCCGTTTTCCACATGCGGATGCTCGAGCTGCCGATGAAGAGGATCTCACCTTTGGGCGGCGGGTTCTCGGCGTCCCGCTGCTCGAAAGTTTGAATGGCCTTCTCCCATCGCTTCTCTTCCTCGGCGCAGAGCGGAGACGGCAGGAAAATCGCAATCACAGCGAGAAGGCAGATCGATCTATGCATGCGCATTGGCTCGGCTCCTTGTTGCAAACATCGTGCAATTGTAAGCGTTCAGGGGATTCAGGCTCTCAGAATACGCGGAAAGCTAAGCAAAAAAGGGACTTTTGGGCCCTTTCAAAAGTAGACGCAAGCGAAGCGAGGCACGAGCGTAGACGTGTCTGTCCCTTTTCTTGCGTTCTGAGCGCGAAAACCCTTAATTTCACTGGTGTCCTAGGCCGTGAACGGTTAGGTGCAATTTACCATACGCGGGGATTGCCGGGCCAACATGGCGAGGCGGAGCGCCGCCTGGCTCTGGTAGAATGCGCTTCGTGAAGCCGATTCGGGGAGGCCAAGCCAGTGGGCCTAAAAGTGTACGCCTATAAGAACTGCGGGACATGCCGAAAAGCACTGAAATGGCTGGACGAACGCAAAAGGGCATATACGCAGATCCCAATTCGCGAGCGGCCTCCTACGAAGACTGAACTCAGGAGAATGCTGGGATACCTGGACGGGGACATCAAGAAGCTCTTTAATACCTCCGGCGGCGATTACAAAGCGCTGAACTTGAAGGACAAACTTCCGAAGATGTCTCGTGTCGAAGCCATCGACCTGTTGAGTGGAAACGGCAACCTCGTCAAGCGGCCCTTCGCATTATCCGGCGAGTCCGGGACGGTGGGCTTCAAGGAAGACGTCTGGCAAGACTTGTTTCTGTAAGTCAGGATAGTGCGCTCAAGACCTTCATCGCTCATCGGCCAGACGGCTCAGGCCTTGTAAATACGCTCACGATAGCGCGTAACGTTCTTCGTGGCATTGCGCGTGTCGAGCACGAGCTGGGCGTGCTCCACGATGAATTCAATATCGTAGCTGGTGTGCGCCGTCGCGATAAGCACACAGTCGTATTCAGCCAAACCGGCCGCCGTGAGTTCGACGGATCGCAGCTTGAAATCGAACTTTCGGGACGGGCTGAGCTCGGGGACAAAGGGGTCGTTGTAGTCGACGGCCGCGCCGCGCGATTGCATCAGATCGATCAGCGTCAAGCCCGGCGATTCGCGCGTATCGTCGACATCGGCCTTGTAGGCAACGCCAAGCAGCAAGACGCGCGCGCCGTTTAGCGCCTTACCGTGCTCATTCAGCGCGTTCATGAGGCAAGATACCACGTACTCCGGCATGGCGGTATTGACTTCCCCGGCGAGCTCGATAAAGCGTGTCGCAATGCCGTATTCGCGGGCCTTCCACGTGAGATAAAAAGGGTCGATGGGGATGCAGTGCCCGCCAAGCCCGGGCCCTGGATAGAAGGGCATAAAGCCGAAGGGCTTCGTCTTGGCGGCCTCGATGACTTCCCAAACGTCGATGCCCATCTTCGTGTAAATGAGCTTCAACTCGTTCACCAGTGCAATGTTGACACTTCGAAAGATGTTTTCGAGAAGCTTGACCGCTTCGGCGGCCCGTGCAGAAGAGACGCGCACCGTCGAGACCACGATTTCGCTGTAGAGCGCATCCGCGGCATCGAGCGCATTTTCATCGCAGCCCCCAACGACTTTAGGGATCTTCGCAGTCGAGAAGACGGCGTTGCCGGGGTCTTCGCGCTCGGGCGAGTAGGCCAGAAGAAAATCCTCGCCGCAGATTGCGCCGCCGGTCTCGAGTGCGGGCCTCAGGACCTCCTCGGTAGTGCCGGGATAGGTCGTGGATTCAAGAACAATCAGTTGGCCGGGCCGCAAATGCGGCGCAATGCTTTTTCCGGTGGATTCGATGTAGCTCAGGTCCGGCTCGTGATGTGCCGTGAGCGGCGTTGGCACGCAAATCAGCAGCGCGTCGGGCTCACCCGAGCGGGAGAAATCGCCCGTGGCTTCCAGCAGGCCCCCATCGACAAGGGCGCGGATGCCGTCCGAAGAGATGTGATGGATATAGCTCTTGCCCCGGTTGAGGGCGTCGGCTTTGCCCTGGTCGGTGTCGAAGCCGAGGACTTTGAAGCCGGCCTTCGCAAATTCCATCGCAAGCGGCAGGCCCACGTAGCCGAGGCCGATGACGCCGATGACGGCTTCGCGGCTCCGAATGCGTTCAATGAAAGGATGTGCGTCCAAACCAATTTCCTTGCCGGTGGAGGTGCGCGGGAGAAGGCTGCCCGCGCCATTTGCAATTCGAATCCTCATTAAACCCGAAGGCCGAAACGCGATACAAGTATTTGGGACGGCCCGGAGGCTTCGCCTATAATCGCCGTCGAAGCGCGATAGACCTTATACGGAAGAAATGAACGAAAGGGGAGTGGGTTTATTGAAAGTCCCGCTGCTGGATCTTCAGCCACAACTGAAGAGCATCGAATCGGAACTCAAGGCCGCCGTCACCGAAGTGCTCGAATCCACGCAATACGTGCTCGGCCCTAAGGTCGAAGCGCTTGAGTCGGCCATCGCGGAGTACACGGGCACCGCCCACGCGATCGGCGTCTCCTCGGGAACCGATGCGCTCCTGGCATCGCTGATGGCCCTGGATATTGGGCCTGGGGATGTGGTCGTGACAACGCCCTACTCCTTTTTTGCGACGGCTGGGGCCATCGCGCGGCTCCATGCGCAACCAGCCTTCGTAGACATCGATCCAGACACGTACAACATGGATCCCGGCGCGCTTCGTGATTGGTTCGCGGCAAACACCGACAAGAGGGACCGCGTCAAGGCTATCCTCCCGGTCCATTTGTTCGGGCAATGCGCCGATATGGATCCCATTGTCAAGATTGCGCAGGACTATGAAGTGCCCATCATCGAGGACGCAGCGCAGGCCGTTGGCGCGGTGTATCCCTCCGCAGCGGGCGCGAAGAAGGCCGGCAGCATGGGGGCCATGGGATGTTTCTCATTCTTTCCGACCAAGAACTTGGGCGGGATAGGCGACGGCGGCATGGTCGTGACCAACGATGCGGAGCTTGCCGAAAAAGTGCGCCGGCTGCGGAACCACGGCATGGAGCCAAAGTATCATCACGCGATGATTGGCGGCAATTTCCGGCTCGATCCCATCCAAGCGGCCGTGCTGTTGGTAAAGCTTCCGCATCTGGAACGGTGGCACGCAATGCGCCGGGAGAACGCGGCCTACTACGACGAGCGCTTCGACGTGGAAGGCCTCAAGAAACCGTCGCTGGCCTATGGCCGCGATCGCCATATCTACAACCAGTACGTCGTGGCGGTGTCCGGGAGGCGCGACGAACTGCGCGCCCATCTAAATGAGCAAGAAGTCGGTCACGAAGTGTACTACCCCGTGCCGCTTCATTTGCAGGAATGCTTCAAAGACCTGGGCTACGCGCAGGGCGATTTCACGAACAGTGAGAACGCCGCCGCAAGCACGCTCGCACTTCCCATCTATCCGGAACTCACACGGGCCATGCAGGACTACGTCGTCGAGAAGATCGCCGCGTTCTATCAGGGGGCAGTAGCTGCGCGGTCGTCTTAGCCCGGGCTAGAGCATCTTAAACAATACCGTGGCCATTTTCTGTCACTGCGCCTTTGGCTGTCCGCGTTACAATCGCTCGCCTTAGCCTTATCGGGGTGCCACCGCCAAGCGCAGCTTGGGGGTGCCTTGCTTGTACGTCAGCCACTACCACACCCCCAAACGAGTTTGGCGCCGGAACGTCCGGTCTCGCATTGGCACCCGCGACGGCGTCAGAGTGGACACAGTTTTGCTTAAAATGCTCTAGCAGTCGGGCCGCCCAATGCTGAAATAATTGAAGCCAAGGTCGGCGAGATTTTGAGGTATATATAGGTTTCGGCCGTCGAAGATCTTCTTTTGCTTCATCAGATCCCCCATACGCTCGAAATTCGGATTGCGGAATTCGCGCCATTCGGTCGAGATGATGAGCCCATCGGCGTCCTCCAGCACGTCGTACATTTTCTGCGCAACCGCGACCCGGTCCCCATATTTTTCATGGACCTTCGGTCCCGCCACTGGATCGAACATCGCCACTTCAGCCCCCACTTCGAGCAGCGCATCCAGCACCCGCAAGGCCGGCGCGTTGCGCAGGTCGTCGGTGCCGGGTTTGAAGCTCGCACCCCACATGGCGAACTTCTTGCCGCTCAGATCTCTCCCGTAGTGTTCGAGGATTCGGTTGACGAAGATTTCTTGCTGATACTCGTTGGTCTTGCTGATGCCTTCGAGGATGGCTGATTGCAGGCCCTTCTCTCTGGCCATATGGGCCGCGGCCAACACGTCCTTTGGGAAACACGATCCCCCGAACCCGAGGCCCGGAAAGAGAAAATGAGGCCCGAGTCGCTCGTCGGCCCCGATGGCCAGCCGCACTTCGGTGATGTCGGCGCCATAAGCGTTCGCCAGGTTCGCCAACTCGTTAATGAGCGAAATACGCGCTGCCAGCATGGTGTTCACGGCGTATTTGGACAGCTCCGCGCTCGGGATACTCATCGCCAGTAGGGGTTTGCCCGTCCGCAGGAAGGGCGCGTACAACTCTTTCATGATGTCGAGGACGCGGTCGTTCTCGCAACCGATCACAACCCGATCGGGCTTCATCATGTCTTCCACCGCCGTTCCTTCTTTGAGAAACTCCGGGTTCGACACGACATCGATATCGTGTTCCGTAAGACCCTGAATGATTTCCTTAATACGATACGTCGTGCCGACCGGACACGTGCTCTTGCTCACGACGATGCGGTAGCCCGGCATCGCCTTGCCGACTTCCTCGGCCACGGCCCAGATCTGCGACAGGTCCGCCTGGCCGTCGCGGCCGTCCGGCGTGCCAACGGCCAGAAAAATCAGGAGGCAGTCTGAAATCCCCTCGGCAAGGTCGGTCGTGAAGCGCAGGCGGTCCTCGTCGACGTTGCGCCTCACGAGCTCTTCAAGCCCCGGCTCGTAGATCGGAATGTCGCCACGCTGAAGCGGCTCGATGCGCTTCGGGTCCTTATCGACGCACACGACCTCGTGGCCGTGCTCGGCAAACACGGTGCCCGCGACAAGCCCCACGTAACCCGTACCAACCACAGTAATTTTCAACGCGGCACTCCTAGTGTAGTGACTCATGCTGTTTGGATCTTATCGAGTACGTATCTGGCGCGGCGGACTTTCCAAGCAAGAAAAGGGACTTTTGGGCTCTTTCAAAAGTAGACGCAAGCGCAGCGA
>JASJYE010000490.1 GCA_030123645.1 Candidatus Hydrogenedentota bacterium
TGCGCCTTCATCCCAGAGTGTTTGAACTCTAACCATTCGGATACCACCCAAGCACCCAGACCTGATATCATCCCCCCCAAGCAACCGTCTCGATGATACATACCTGGAGATCTATCGATGTCAGGCCGTGGGCCTTTCGAAGAGGAATGTATCTGCACATACGATCCCTGCTGCGCTCGGCTTCCACCGCTGAGACGGTCAAGCAAAGCATTGGCGGTCCATGTTAGCGGGCTCGAAGGCACTCGCACCCCCAAACGAGTTTGGCGCCGGAACGTCCGGTCTCGTATTGGCTCCCCGCCACAGAGTTTCCTTCGACCCCACTTAATTGCTATGGTACCGCCAGGAAGGAGTCGCGCGTCGCGCGCATCGGGAGGGTATGTGCCCATGGTTGGCCGAGGACTATTTTGCCGCACCGCCCCCGCCGCCGGGTTCCTCCTCCTTTTGGCCCTACCCGCTTTCGCTCAAGAAACCGCCTCGGGCCCGACCGATGTCGTCGAACTTGAAAGCTGGCTCGACGGCGCGATGGAGGCGCACCTCGAAGCCTACAATAGCGCGGGATCGGTCGTCTCCGTCGTGAAAGATGGCAAACTCTTCTTCTCGAAGGGCTACGGCTACGCCGACATCGAGGCCCGGAAGAGAGTCGATCCCGCAAAGACACTGTTCAGGATAGGCTCGGTCTCTAATCTCTTCATCTGGACTGCCATCATGCAGTTGGCCGAGGACGGAAAGCTGAATCTGAATAAGGACGTGAACACCTACCTGACGGCCAAGGAGATCTCCGGTCTTTCATGGCAGCAATACATCCAGCAGAACATTCTGGATCCGCTAGACATGAAACAAATCACTTTCGACCAGCCCCTTCCCGAGGCCCTTGCCGACGACCTCTCAAAAGGCTACCGCTTTCAGGACAATGCCTTCGTGGAGCAAAGTTTCGAGTACCTTTCCTTCGGGCCCGTCGGCTGCGCGAGCGCCTCCGCCGACGAGATGGCCAAATTCATGATCGCCCACCTGCAGCTAGGCCGCTACGGCGACTCCACCATCCTCGAAGAGGACACCGCGACACGCATGCAGAGCGAACTGCACCACATGGCGCCCAAAGCTAATCCAATGGCGCACGGTTTCGTCGATTTCACTCAAAACGGCCAGCGCGTCATCGGCCATGGCGGCGATACGCTCTGGTTCCACACCATGCTCGCTATCCTGCCCGAACGTAACGTCGGCATTTTTGTCTCGCACAACACCGACAGCGGATCGCAAGCCGCGAGAGCCTTGCTCGAACAATTCATCGACCACTATTACCCGGAAGAAGCCCCCTCTGAAATTACCCCACCGCTGCTTTTCGAGAGTCGGGCGGAAAAATTCGCCGGGTCATATCGTCCTAACCGGCATTCCTACCACACGCTCGCCAAACTCCGCGCAGCCATCAGCACAGTGCGAGTCGTCTCATCGGGCGACGGCGCCCTTCTCCGTAGCGACACCGGCCGGAAGCGCTGGATCGAAATCGAGCCGCTCATTTTCCGCGAAGAATTCGGCGACGCCCGTATTGTTTTTACGGAAAACGACGAGGGCGTAATCACACATTTCCTTGTCTCGAACAACCCGGCCATCGCCTACGAGAAAGACGGTCCCTTCGGCAGGCCCGCACTACACCTGACGATTCTCATCGCGTCAACTGTCCTGTTTCTCTTGACAATCGTGCTGTGGCCGGCGACGGCGATCTTGCGATGGCGACACAACGTGCTCATCCCGAGCCAAGAAAAGTTCCCCTTCGCGGCCAGGCTAGTCGCGTGGACTTCGTCGCTGATTTTTCTTGTTTTCTTGGTGGGACTTGGCGTCGTGATGCAGGATCCCAACGACATCGTCTTCGGCGTGTCTCAACGGACCGGCATGCTGCTTTATCTTCCGATAGCCGCCGCGGTCCTCGTCCTTGCTGCCGTCTTCTACACATACTACGTCTGGCGGAATGGCGAAGGACGAATTCTCTCGCGAATCTTCTACACCCTCCTCACGAT
>JASJYE010000129.1 GCA_030123645.1 Candidatus Hydrogenedentota bacterium
GAGAGGTGCTTGATCTTGGCGGCGGGGTCGAGCCGGAAGACTTCGCGCAGTTCCTCCGCGTATTCCGCGTCCCACTTCGGGTAAAACGCCTGGATGTACCGAAGCAACTCGCGGATTCTCATCCACGCCGGCATTTCGCGGTCCTCGGACAAATAGCCGACATCAGCCAGCACGCCGACGGGATCGCCGACGGGATCCTTCCCGAAGACGCGCACACTTCCCTGCTGCGGCTTGAGCGCCCCGAGCACATGCTTGATCAGCGTCGTCTTCCCTGCACCGTTCTCGCCCACCAAGCCGAAGACGCAACCTTCCGGAACATGCAACGTCACGTTTTTCAACGCGTCCTTACGCCGGTAAGATCGCGAAAGATTTTCCACTTCGATCACGGCCTTGGATGCTGTGTTCATGTTCATCGCTCCTTAGGCTGTTCAGATGGGCCCAGTTCATTGTCTTGCCGGCGGACAAGTTCCACCACCTCTTCCAGCTCGACACCCAATTGACGCGCTTCGATGATCAGCGCGTCTGCGCGCTCACTTAAAATCTTCATCTTTTCCTCGCGGCTGAGCGGCGAGCCGTTGTCGGACACGCGAGTGCCCGAGCCCTGCCGCGACAAGAGGACGCCGGCGCCTTCGAGTTCGCGGTAGGCACGCGCCACGGTGTTGGGGTTAATCAGAAGCTGCTGGGCGAGATGGCGAATCGGCGGCATTTCGTCGCCTGCCTTCAAACGCCCTGAGGCCACCAGGCGCTTAATCTGGTTGACGATTTGCCGGTAGATCGGGACGCCGTCTTGAGTTGAAATGTGAATGTGCATCGTGGCCGCCCAGCGCTGAAAGTATTAATACTTTAATACAATACTTGCCCGAAGTCAAGCCTAAATGCTCAGGATTCGAAAAGATGACATAAATCCTTTCATATAAGGCATATAGAGAGCACTAAGTTTCCAGACAGGGGGGGATAGGCGGTGAGTTGGTGAAAACAAACCAGTGGATGCTCAGTGGAGTCGCGGGGGAGCTGGCTGTGGGGCCACGAAATTGGCCACAGCTCGGATCGCTGCGCCTTCAGCGCTTCACCGATAAGCCCCGAGCACTGATTGTAGACGAGTGCTGACGAAAAGAACGCATGAACGCTTGGGAGAACATCCAAACTCTCTTTGGTGACGCAGGCCCTTCGCCCGCTTATTTGACTAGCGGCCAGGGCTTCCGATACTATCCTCAAACCGTTATTTAGCTTTACTTTGCGGCGCACGGTCGACTCATCCCCTGTTGCCTAACTCCGATCAAGGCCGCGCGCGCAGAATTTCATATCTTTCGCCAAGGAGCATACAGTGAAAAGGACTTATCAACCGTCCAATGTGAAACGAAAGCGGACTCACGGGTTCCGCTTGCGCATGTCCACCGCAGCAGGCCGTAACGTACTTCGCCGCCGGAGGGCCAGAGGCCGCAAGCGCCTGAGCGCCTAATCGGACGGACGAGAGCCGGGGCGCCGCCCATGATCTATCGGGGGTTCAGCAACTGCTTCGGAACTGCGCCCGCCCAAACAATATTCGAGTTGAATCGGCCGGATGGCACAGCATCGTGGCTGTACCTGAAGGCGTGGAGGTGGTGAGCCTCAGTGCCTGGCCTGCAAACGTTTCCGCGAAACGAACGCCTCACAAAACCGAGCGAGTTTCGCGATGTGTATGGACAAAGCCGCAAGGCCGTAGGGCATAGTTTTGTCTGCTATGCCGCCCGGCGCGCGGGCAAAGGCCGTAAATTTGGAATGGCCGTCTCGCGAAAGGTCGGCGGTGCCGTCACCCGAAACCGGGTCAAGCGGTATCTCCGTGAAATCTACCGCAACTGTCGTGAAGACTTGAAAGACGACATGAGTATTGTAATTGTCGCGCGATCCGCAGCGTCGACCTTGAGCTTCGCAGATTGCGAAGAAGCGATCCGCCGGCTCTTCCGCGAGGGAGGTGCGCTGCGTGACTAAGATTCTGATCGGTCTCGTCAGATTTTACCAATTCTTCATGTCACCTGCGCTCGTAGCCGTCGCCGGGCCGAGTTGCCGCTTCACCCCGAACTGCTCCCAATACGCCATCGAGGCGATTGGGAAGCATGGCGCCCTCAAGGGCGCGTGCTACGCCCTGCGGCGCATTGTCCGGTGCCAACCCCTCTCGAAGGGAGGCTACGATCCGGTGCCATGAAGATCGCGCAGCGCCGCGATGCATCGGCGGCGAATCGGCCCGAAACAAGACGCCGGTTTGTGGGAGAATTGAATGATCGACGACCAACACGATAAAGAGATGATGCGCAATCAGATGCTTGCCATCATCTTGATGATGTTTCTCGTTTGGGGCTGGTTTGTGTTTTTCATGCCCCAGCAGCCCCCGCCCGCCGGTGGTCCGCCTGCCGATTCGACCGCCCTCGAGCCTTCACCCGGCGAGGCCGCACAAGCACAGGACGGGCTCCGCAGGACGCCCCTATCCTCCGACACCGCTCAGGGCCAATCCGAGTGGCCGCAATTGCCGCCGATTCCAACACAGGTTAGTCCCACCGCCGACGACGTTTCGATTAGCGACGGCGCTCTTGTGCTCACCTTTACGCGCATCGGCGGCCGCCTGAAACGCGTCGAAGTGCTCCTAGGCGACAACGGCGAGGGGATTCAATTGGTGCCCGAGGTGCTCGACACGCCCGATATGGAGGCGATCTATCCCCTGGGACTCCGCTTCTCGGACCCACGCATCGGCGACGGGCTCGATTTCCGCCGCTTCGACTACGTGCGCCACCCCTCCGGGAAGGCGGTAACGTTCACACTCGAAATTCCCGGCTCCTTGATCCTCAGGAAGACCTTCCGGCTCGTCGACAACGCTCGCGTAATCGATATCGAGATCGAATACGAGAACGCCGAATCGGCCCCACGCACCTTGGGCTTGGACGTCGTGCCCGCATACATCCTCAATTGGGGACCCGGCATGGTCGTCCAGGGCGAAGGCTCGTACTTCCCGCCCACAATGGTCTGGCGCAAGAACCTCGAAGGCTACGTCTTCGACCCAGACGACCTTCCCCAAACCGACGACGGCATCCCCGAGGACAAGCGCATTCCACAAGTCGACTGGATCGGTTACAAGAGCAAATACTTTATCGCCGCGCTCAAGCCCGGCAGAGACGACGCG
Organism: Candidatus Hydrogenedentota bacterium; assembly: GCA_030123645.1. Lineage (GTDB taxonomy): Bacteria > Hydrogenedentota > Hydrogenedentia > Hydrogenedentales > JASJYE01. The sequence continues at coordinate 3,152 of JASJYE010000129.1, forward strand.
CTCGCCGACGGCTGGGTAATCGGAAGTAAAGATAGATTTCGATTCGGTCTGTACAGGCCCAAGTTCGATCTCGATGCGGGAGCATCGGACAAGGCACACTTCCAGCTTTACATTGGGCCGATGCATATCGGCGACCTCAAACAGGCCTGGCCGACGCTGCCCACCGCCCTGCGCTTCTTCAAGCCGACTGGATTCTTGGGCAAGACCGTCAACGACGGCATGGATTGGTTCGCGAAGACGCTTCTGCGCAACCTGAATTGGTGGTACGGGTTCTTCCCGAACTACGGCGTCGCCATCATAATGCTCACCGTGCTCGTGCGCATGGTCATGTTTCCCCTCACGCTCAAGTCCATGCGCAGCATGAAGAAGATGCAGACGCTGCAGCCCGAGATGGCGGCCCTCCGCGAGAAACACAAGGACGACCAGCAGGCCCTCAGCCAGGCCACAATGCAGATGTATAAAGAGCGCGGCATCAACCCGCTCGCGGGCTGCTTCCCGATGCTGCTCCAGATGCCCGTCTTTATCGCGCTGTACCGAATGCTCTGGAACGCCTTCGAGCTGCGCGGGGCCGGCTTCTTGTGGATCGACGACCTATCCCAGCCCGACAGGCTATTCCACATGCCGTTCATGAAAAGCCTCCCCATCTTCGGCGGGGCGCTCGAATACTTCAACATTCTCCCCTTTCTGGTTGCTGGGGCGATGGTCCTAAGCATGAAACTGGCGCCGACCACCGGGCCCAGCCAAAATCCGCAACAAAAGATGATGATGACCATCATGCCGATCTTTTTCGGCTTTATCTCCTACGTGTTTTCCGCGGGCCTCAACTTGTACGTCCTGACGAGCACCGTCCTCGGCATTCTGCAGAGCCGGCTGATTCGCGTAACCGATATCGCCGGCCCCAAGGTCACGGTCACCGAGGCCGCCCCGGCGCCAGAAGAAAAGGCGCCCGCAAAAAAACCCGTGCAGGCGAAGCAGAAAAAGCCATCGCGGGACGGGCACAGGAAGAAGCCCCAACACTTTTACGATCGCGCACAGCAGCGCAAAAGAGAAATGGCCAAGGCTGGGAGGAAAAAAGGCCGACGCAAATAACCGAAGCCCGTCCACACTTTCGATCCGTCCCCGATGAGGGCGTAGATGGGCGGCACAACGCAACAGCTTGGAGGATATCTGAAGATGAGAATCGCAGAAGGCTTAGCGGACACCAGGAAGGAAGCCATTCAACGGGCCCTGGACAAACTCGGCGTCGAATTGCATGAGGTCGAGATTGAAATTCTTGACGAAGGGAGTAAAGGCTTTCTAGGGATTGGGCAGCGCGACGTGCATGTTCGGGTGATGGCCGCCCACCTGCCCGATGACGGCTCCGAAGTTTACGAAGACGATAACCGCGGCAATAGGATTGACGCGCCCGAGCCCACACGCAAGGCCCCTCAGACGCCGCGCCGCGACACTCGGCGAGGCGGAAACCGCCAACGACGCGGCGGCGATGGAAGGGGTGATCGCGCTCCAAAGAGCCAGCAGCAGCCCCATATGGTCCGGGCGAGTAAGGAGACACGGCGACCGCGCCCTGCTGAGCACAAGGCGCCTCGTCCTTCGACGCCAAGCCCTCCCCAGCGCCAACGCACTACACCTATCGACCAGGAGGGCGCCGATTCCATGAGCAAATCGGCGGCGGCCCTGCTCGAAGAGATCATTGGGAAGATGGGGATGGAGGCCAGCGTCGACAGTTCAATCAACGACGAAAACAACATCGTTCTCGATATCTCCTCAGAAAGCTCGGCGATCCTGATCGGCCGCAAAGGACGCAATCTTGACGCCCTGCAATTCCTCATCAACCGCATAATGCTTCAGGGCGACGACGCCGAAACCGTTGATCGCATCGTCGTCGATATTGAAGGTTACGTGCGACGGCGCCGCGAGAATCTCGAAGACATGGCCTACAGCATGGCCAAAAAGGCAAAGTCCACCAACCGCTCCATTCGGCTTAAACCGCTCGATCCCCAGGAAAGACGTATCGTGCATCTCGCCCTCGAAGACGATCCGGAAGTTCGCACTTTCAGCTTGGGAAATTCAACGCTGCGCCGCGTTGTCATCGTCCCCGAAGGGGCCGATGACGAAGAGGACTACGACTCCGCGGCCGTCGAGAACATGCAAGGTGAACCGGACGAGTCCTGACGATACCATCGCTGCCGTAGCTACGCCCCCAGGCGAGGGCGGCATCGGCATCGTGCGTATAAGCGGCGATCAGGCGATACCAATCGTTAAGGGGCTCTTCGTTTCCTCGCGTGGCCGCGACATCTCCACGGATGCCCGCCAAATCTTTCACGGCGACATCAGAGACGGCGACGCGCCCGTGGATGAAGTCTTGGTCCACGTCATGCGCGCGCCCCACACCTACACGCGCGAAGACGTCGTCGAGATCAACTGTCACGGCGGCGCCGGCCCGCTCAACGCCGTCCTCGAGCTTGCACTGAAGGCCGGGGCGCGCCTGGCCGGGCCGGGAGAGTTCACGCAACGCGCCTTTCTGAACGGCCGAATCGACCTCGTCCAAGCCGAGGCCGTCATCGACCGAATACGCGCCCAGACAAACGCCGCGCTGCGAGCCGCTGCGGCCGCAGCGCGCGGCGTCCTCTCCGCCGCGATCCGGGAGATCCGTGATGAACTCTTGTTTGCAAAGTCGCATATCGAAGCGGCTATCGATTTTCCAGATCAGGATTTGCCCGAGCTGATCACGCCGGAGTTGCGCCGGAGCTTGGCATCTGCCCGAGAACACGCAGAGGCGCTACTGGCCACCGCCGACGCGGGACGTCTCCTGCGCGAAGGCGCATCCGTCGCAATCATCGGAAGGCCCAACGTCGGAAAATCCAGCCTGTTCAACGCCATGCTCCGCGAGTCGCGCGCCATCGTAACTGCACAGCCCGGGACCACACGCGACATCCTTCATGAAATAATCACCATCGAGGGCATTCCGGTGCGCCTGATGGACATGGCGGGCTTACGCGAAACGGAGGTCGAGGTCGAGCGTATCGGAGTCGAAGTGGCTCGGCAAGCGATCGCCGAGTCCGCAATCATTCTGTTCTTGGTCGATGCCTCCGAGGACATCCAGCCCGGTGACCGTGCGCCCTTGGAGGATCTCGCCTTGCTCGACACCCCTGTGATCCTCGTACTCAACAAAATCGACCTTGCTGAGAAACTCGATCCCCGGAGCTTCCAGCGCGAGTTCGCCGCAACGGCGAGAATCTCCGCCCTGACAAACGAAGGACTGCACGATCTCGAAGCCACACTCGCCGCATTGCTGCGTGGCGGCGTTCACATCGCGCCCGATCAGGCACTCGTCACCCGCCTGCACCAAAAAGACAGCCTCCGCCGGGCCATGCACGCCATCGAGTGCACCGAGGACAATTTCGGAAAATCCCCCGAGTTTATGGCCATTGAAATCGACGAGGCCCTGCGTGCGCTCGGTGAAATTACAGGGGAAACGACCCCAGATGAGGTTCTGGAGCACATCTTTTCCTCATTCTGCGTCGGAAAATAGCCCTAAAGCCTTGGATAGCAGCGTTTTCAGCCGCGTCGATGCACATCGAGCCATCCGGGTTAACAGCCACAGGAGCAAGAAGTTAGGGACCCGGGACTGAGGTGATCCCGGGCCCCCGCGGAAGGAGAAACGCCACATTCGGCGTTGACCAAAAAAATTGTACCATCC
>JASJYE010000130.1 GCA_030123645.1 Candidatus Hydrogenedentota bacterium
AACAACTTAGCAAGCGCGGCGAATCACTAATGGGCTGTGAGCGATGCGGGCTAGTGGTTCGATTCGAAATTGACGGCGTTTACGGAGGCGTTCATGCAACGGCCCGCTGTATATCGGGATACGCCGCAAGAAAGGGACAGACACGTCTTCGCTCGTACCTCGCTTCGCTTGGGACAGTCCCTGTTTTTGCGGATTAGGTCATGAGGGGAGCTGGGATGGTCATTACCTCTTGGGCCGCCCTGATGCCGCTTAGGTATGCGCCGCTCACTGTGCCGAACCTCTTACGGCTGGTGGCCTCGCCGGCGAAGAATAGACGGTCGGCGACAGGCTCTGCGAGCGTCTCGCGGTCCCTGCCCGTCGCGCCGACTTTGTTGAAGGTGAAAGCTCCTCGCGTGAATGGATAGCCCCCCCAGCGCGTCCGGACGGCATTCACGGGGTCGGGCACGCTCGAGCCGTACATCCGCCTCAGCACGTCGACCGCGCCGCCTATCGCCTCCTTATCGGGCATCCCTTCGAGGCCGTCCTCGTAAGTGCCGGGCACGTAGGCCGTCAGTACAGGCTCGCCGGTATACCTGGCAACATTCACGAAGACCGGATACTGCCCCCGCACATCGGTGCCATGGGCAAGGGCATGAACCTTCGCCGGCCAGAAGATCTCGGGGAACCGTAAAGCAATCTTATTGATCAGGCCCATTCCGATCCGATCAATCGCCGCCTCCTTGGCCCAGGGAAGCGAAGGCGAAAAATCGATCTGACCGGCCTTGAGCACCCCGAGCGACACGGTCACAATGACTCGGTCGGCGCGCAGGGTCCCCTCCTCGGTGTGCACCTTGACCCGCCCGCTGCCGTATTCGACTCCGGTGACCGCGACGCCCGTCTTAATGTCGAGGCCGGTCGCGAGCTTATCGGGAACGCTGTCGTATCCGTTGACGACGAAGTGATCGCCTCCCGGATAGGCTTCGTAATCCAGCGCGTACTTCCAAGACGCCTCCGTGAAAGGAGAGGCGTTGACCATCTCCGCGCTCGTGATTCCAAAGTAGAAGACACGCCGCTCTTGGGGCGTAAATTTACGGCGCTGAAATTCGCGCTGGATGATGTCTTCGATGGGAAAATCTTCGGTGTTGCCGATATTGCGGAAGAAGGCCCGGCGAAACATCCCCAATATACGATTGCGGACCATGGAGAGCTCTTCGTCGTCCATGGGAGTCCCGTCCGTCTCGAATCCGGTCAGGCTGTCCCAGTCGACCTCGAGATATCCGACACCGGTTTCCTTAAGTAGCGGGACCAGCGGGTTGTTTTTTATGCCGTGGATGCGTGACGCCCCGAGCTCGACCGGCAGGCCGAGATCGCGGCTGGTGTAAATACGCCCGCCGATGCGCCGCGATCCCTCGAGCACCGTCACGCGGTAGCCCGCGGCCTCGAGTTCGCGCGCCGCGGCGAGGCCGGCCATCCCTGCCCCGACGACGATCACCGACTCACCTCGCGACGCACGCGGGATCGTGGTGCAGCCCAGCGCGGCGCCTGCTAAGAGCGCCGAGGAGCTTTTCGCACTTATTTTGAGGAAGTCCCTACGGTCCATGGTCTTAGCCCAAACAAGCCGGTGGGCGAGCCTTGCCGTCCAAGGAAAACAGCGGGGCGCGCCGGAAACATTGCAGCATCAGGAGGTGTCCAAGGCCGCAGCCACCCTCTTAATCCCCGAACCTGCCTGGAGGTTGCCCCGAATACGAAATCAGTTCCGGACATTGGTTTTCAAGCTAGATCATGGCAGACTATCCCTCTGTCCGTATTCACCGAAGGAAAAGCAAGGCGGAGATCGCTCGAATGACTAACAATATTGAACATGTTCTTGAGGAAACGCGCAAATTTGACCCGTCTGAGGATTTCGTGGCGCATTCCCACCTGAAATCACGGGCCGATTACGACGAACTATATTCGAAATCCATCAGCGACCCCGATGCGTTCTGGGGCGACGTCGCCCGGGAACTTCATTGGTTTAAGCCGTGGGACCGGGTGCTCAACGCTGATAACGCGCCATTTTTCAAGTGGTTCGAGGGCGCCACGACCAATATCTCGTACAATTGTCTGGACCGGCACTTGTCGACCCCGCGCAAAAACAAGGCCGCCATCATCTGGGAGGGCGAGCCGGGCGACCAGCGCACGCTCACGTATCACCAGCTCCACCGGGAGGTGTGCAAGGCCGCCAACGCGTTCAAAGGGCTCGGACTCGAGCGGGGCGACCGTGTCGCGATATACATGCCCATGATCCCCGAGCTCGCCATCGCCATGTTGGCGTGCGCCCGGATTGGCGCTGTCCATTCGATCATTTTCGGCGGGTTTTCTGCCAACGCCATCGTCGACCGTGTCCAGGACGCCTCATGCAAGATGATTGTCACCGCGGACGGCGGCCATCGAAGAGGCGCCGTATCCGCCCTTAAACCCACCGTCGATGAGGCACTGCCGAATTGCCCGACGGTGGAGACTGTCGTCGTCGTTCGCCGCGGCGGAAATGAGATCGCCATGCAAGAGGGCCGGGACCATTGGTGGCACGACGTGGTAGGCCCTGCTTCGGCGGTGTGCCCCGCGGAGGAATTGGACGCAGAACACCCCTTGTACATCTTGTATACCTCCGGCTCGACGGGCAAGCCGAAGGGGATCCTTCATTCGACGGGGGGCTACATGGTCGGCACCTACATGACGTCGAAATACGTTTTCGATTTGCATGAGGACGATACTTACTGGTGCACGGCGGACATCGGCTGGGTGACCGGGCACAGCTACATTGTCTATGGCATTCTGGCGAACGGCGCGACCTCCCTCATGTACGAAGGTACGCCGAACAGCCCGAATGAGGGCCGTTTTTGGGAAATCATCGAGAAATACGGCGTCAATATCTTCTACACGGCCCCGACCGCGATTCGCACCTTCATCCGTTGGGGCGACGAATGGCCCAATAAATACGACCTCAGCAGTTTAAGATTGCTGGGGACGGTCGGCGAGCCGATCAATCCTGAGGCCTGGATGTGGTACCACAGAGTCATCGGCAAGGAGCGCTGTCCGATCGTCGACACGTGGTGGCAGACCGAAACCGGTGCGATAATGATCACCACGCTCCCAGGGGCGATGTATACGAAACCCGGCTCTGCGGGGCTGCCGTTCTTTGGCGTAAAGGCGGCCGTGGTCACCGAGGAGGGCGAGGAGGTCGACGGCATGCACAGCGGCCTGCTGGTCATCCAAGGGCCTTGGCCAGCGATGCTGCGTACCCTCTACGGCGATGACGACAGGTACGTGGACGTTTTCTGGTCGAAATTCAAAGAACGGGGGTGGTATCTCACGGGGGACGGGGCGTTTCGCGACAAGAACGGCTACTTTATGATCATTGGGCGCCTCGACGACGTCATCAACGTGTCGGGCCACCGTCTCGGCACGATGGAAATCGAATCGGCGCTCGTTTCGAGCGATCTCGTGGCCGAAGCCGCCGTGGTCGGCTACCCGCATGAAATTAAGGGCCAGGGCATCTGCGCCTTCGTGTCGGTCCCCAAGGGCATTACGCCTACCGAAGCTGACGTGCAGAAACTTCGCGACCATGTCGCCAAAGAAATCGGGCCGATTGCGAAGCCGGACCAGATCAGGTTCACGGACGCGTTGCCGAAGACGCGATCCGGCAAGATCATGCGCCGCCTGTTGCGTGATATCGCAGCGGGTAAGGAGACCACGGGAGATACTACGACCTTGGAGGATTTTTCGGTGCTCGCGGCACTGCGAGAGGAATCCGAGGATTAGAGCACGCGCGGGAGCCGTCGGGAGGGACGAAGTCCTCCTCGTCCGCGGACGCGCGGGAGCGCGTCCCTCCCTACTGTGCCGTCGTTGTAGCGCGCTCTAGATCGAAGTTGCATCTTTGAACTTCATTTTGGCCTTATTCCACGGCTTCGCGATGCACGTGTCCATATAGGCGACGATCAGTAGTCCGGGTATGGGCGCGAGCACGAAGCTCGTCGTGGCGCGCGGCAGGGCCGGCGCTTCGTGAAAAGACGGTTCAGACACGTTAACGATTCCTCGGAACGGGCGTTTCCATGCAACCAAGGGAGTAATTATTACAAGATGAGCACTGAAAATCCCTGGAAGACGCTGAGCAGCAGTCGCGTTTATACCAATCCGTGGATGTCCGTCAGGGAAGACAAGGTAATTCGACCGGATGGACAGGATGGGATATACGGCGTTATCGAAACGCGTGTCGCAACGGGCGTGGTCGCCCTGACGCCGGAACGCGAGATCTACCTCGTGGGCCAATACCGATATCCCACGGAGGTTTACTCATGGGAAATCATCCAGGGTGGCGCCGATGAGAATGAAGACCGGCTGTCGGCCTGCAAACGTGAGCTTCAGGAGGAGGCGGGCCTTGTCGCGGAAACGTGGACGCCTATCGGCGGGGAAATACACTTGAGCAATTGCATTTCATCGGAAAGGGGATACGTCTACGCGGCTGAAGGACTATCCAATACCGAGGCTTCGCCTGACGGCACGGAAGTTCTGGACTTGAAAAAGGTACGCCTTAGTGAAGCCGTGCGCATGGCCGCGTGCGGTGAGATCGTCGATGCCGTGAGCATCATCGGAATTCTGCTCACGGAGAAGTGGCTGGGCGGCAGTAGGTAACTACTACCAGACGGCCTCGTATTCTTCCGGCAATAGATCCCAGCGTTTACCGTATACGTGGACGCGCTTCGTCTCATTTCCTTCCGGATCCACCACGGGCTGGCCGGCATGCACCCAGGACAGAATACTTCCTTTGAGGTTGTATGCCTCGATCCCCTCGGCTTTCAGCGCCTCGACATACCCGGCACTCCGGTAGCCGATAGTGCAATGCACCACAATTGGCGCGTCACCAAGTCCTCGCTTTAACGACTCAAAGGCCTCCTTGGATATGGCGCCGGGAATAATCGACACCATCCGTTCTTCGGGCTCTCGTACGTCGACAATTAGGAGGTCCTCCCTCGTCCGGAGCCGAATAAGCTCCTCAACGCTGATCTCCGGCGCATCCGGGAAGTCAGGCTGAAATTCTCTATACATGGCCTCGATCGCCGCTCGTTTTTCCGCGTCTGTCCGCCCCTCCGCCAAAGGAGCCGCCGGACCGCAACATACCGCCGTCACGGACAGGATCAGGGGCAAAGCGGTCAGAATCCCGCACAGGGGCCGTCCGAGAGCTCCTGGGGAGAAGAGGCGTCGTTTGTCTCGCACTTGGAATTTCATATTCCATAAACTGTTCATTTATAAGTACTTAAAGGAATTGAACGCTTTCTGATCACGGATATCAACAACCCGGGTACTTCGAGGCGGGAATGTCCTCTATCTGAACGGGCAGCTGGAGTTTCTGACCTATCCATCGAGCCGGTTTCCGATGACTGAGGACAGTGCACGTATTCTTGGCGCCATAATCGGTCCTTTGACGGCTTCTGGAGCGCTTTAAGTCTGGGCCGGCTTAAGATGATTCGAAGCCCTTCTCGAGGAGCCCCGCCATGCGGGGATCCTCCCCGCAAAATGGATGGACAACCAGTGCGAGAAAGGACAATTTCCACTTGACTTCAAACAGATTATCTTGGGGGTGTATGGTGTTGGCTTCGAAGGCACCGCCAAACGAGTTTGGCGGTGGCACCCTTTGCCGGTTGCGGCTCGGCAGCCCTTCGGGTCTGTATACACTAAAAGTACTATAGATGGTGCGTGTTGCGAGCACGAGGCGGCAGGGTTAGTTTCGCCGCGGGGCACTCACTCCTCCGTTGCGGAGACGGAGGCCAGGGGTTCCGTTTTTGCCAGTTCCTTAAGCTGGTCGACGGCCTGACTTCCGGGCAGGTAGGCACCGGCTGAAATAATGAGTTTCATGGCTTCTTCTACACTGATGTCCAGTATCGTGATTTCCTCCGGATTCAAATATAGGAGGAATCCTGAAGTCGGGTTGGGCGTCGTCGGAACGAAGACGGAATACAATTGCTTATCGACGACGTCGTGAACGACGCCTTGATCCGTCGATGTGATAAACGCGACGGCGTAGACGCCTTTGCGTGGATACTCCACGAGACAGACCTGCTGGAAGACGGTCCCGTCGCGGCTGACAAAGACGTCGCGTATCTGCTGAACGGCGCGGTAGATCTTGCTGACGAGCGGAATGCGATCCATGATCCGTTCGCCCGCGCGTATGACGCGCCGTCCCACCAAGTTGCGAGTTAGAAATCCTGTGGTTAAGAAGAGTGCGACGGCGATCAGAAAACCGAAACCGGGTATATACTTAATTTCGGGGAGGAACCCCAACCACGTGTACGTATCGCTCTTGCCCAGGTCGTTGAAGGCCAAGTATGCGCTCTTGATGAGATTCTCTAGGCCGAGTCCCACGTTCTTGAATAGCCACCACGTGAGCCACAGCGTGACGATGAGAGGAATCCAAACGAGCAATCCGGTGACGAGGTAGAACCTCAGCACACGGAGATACCTCCACATAAAGGTGTTCCTTTTACGCCCCGACACGCGCTTTTTTGGCACCGGATTGCTCATGGCATCTGCGCTATCAATCGATGAGTCATTATACTCTGCTGCCTGGGCCGGATGCGGTCCATTACTGTTCCCCCTACCCGAATCGCAGCACTTCCTTGCTTAGATTGTACACCGGAGACGCCCGGAACTTCCTCTCGGACTATGGGGAGGTTGGAGGTTTGCCTTCCTCCTCGTGGGCCTCGGGCAGTACGTCCAGCCTTATCTTGCCAATCTTATTGTGCTTACCTTCGAGGATCGTAATGCGGAATCCCTGAAACTTGAGTTTCTCGCCCTGAAACGGAATTCGGCCCGCCCGGTGCATTACCCAGCCCCC
>JASJYE010000131.1 GCA_030123645.1 Candidatus Hydrogenedentota bacterium
TATGTGCTTTCGGGCAACGAGCAGGTGTTGTATGGCTCGTTCCTGAATGCGCCTGAGATCGCACCGGCGACGGGTGAGCTGGGGATGTACAAGGAAAATGAGAAGCGGCTGATTCTCACGGCGCTTTCTGAGACCCGCTGGAACCGCCGGCGGGCCGCGAAGCTTTTGGGTATGAGCTACAACACGCTACGCCGCCGCATAGAGCGCTACAAACTGAAGACGGCTGCGACTGCGAGGGTTTGAATCGAATGTACACTTTGTTGACGAAACGCTGTGCTCCGCGAAGTGTCGTATCGCGTACATTGAAGCCTGTTTCGAGGAGCATTTCGCTATCGACCCCGTCTTCGGTTTGCAGCGCGAGTCGCCTAGCTTGGGCGAGGGTTGCCCACGTTTTGCTGACTAGGTTGGGCGATCTTTCCGCGCGTTGCAGTGCTGTAGCAACGAACTGTCTAGGCCGTTTAGCTGGTGAAGGGCCGGAAGTGTAGTTCGCGGAGGCGCTTCGAGCGACTTTGATGAATAAAAGTGAAAACTGGCATGTCGGTTGCTCTTTTGATGCTGCTAGACATAGCTGATTCGCAAATTTTGAGAACTTAAAGTAAACGCAATGCCACAACGATCAGAACTTGAGCACAAATTGGGTTATGAGCAGAAGCTGGCAGCACGGTACCGGTTTTTTGTGTCGATCGTAATGATTTCACCGCTTCGACGAGATTTGAGCGTGAGACAGCTACTCAAGGATACGCTGCGCGGTTGCGACGAGCTCTATGTACTCGACGAGGGGATCGCCTTGCTCATGCCGCACACCAGCCTCGAGGACGCCTTAACGGCGGTGGATCGCTATAAGCACCAATGCGAAGAGAGGGTGGACCTGCGCTTCTCCATCGCGAGCTATCCGGGCGATGCGGCCTCAGGCGATTTGCTTGCCCGTGCGGAGGACCGTCTCACGGCGGCCCGGCGGGGCAGGTTCGGAGAAATCGTGTGCCGAGGTTAAGACAGGAGATCTCACAATTCTCTTGGCTTGACGTGCGCGAGCAGGAGCTCGGAACGAAAAGCATCGCTGGGACGCTTAGGAGGTTTTTGAGCGCTACGGACGGCTTTGAAACGATCGAATACGGGGTCATGACTGCCCTCATCGTCGCCGCCCTGCTGACGGCCATCGGCCTCCTCACGGGTGCTATTTCCGGCCGCTTTGACTCGCTTCGCGGCGTGATCACAGGGACCGCGTAAACGCTATGTTTGGATTGCTTCCAAACCTGCTGCAGGCTGCGCAAGGTTCTGGTGTGCCTCTCTGGGACGCTCAGACGCTTGTTGTCCAGTGGGGCGTCGTTATCGGCGCCTCCCTGGCTGCAGCCCTGTGGGACGTGCGCACGCGACGGATTCCGAACGGGCTGACAGGGCCGTTGTTTTTGGCGGGTATCGCGTGGCACGTGTGGCTTGGCGGCCCGGCGGGCGCGGTGGACAGTGCGCTGGGTTGTTTTGTGGCGGCGCTACCGTTTTTGGTCTTGTTTCTCTATGCCGGTGGCGGTGCAGGAGACGCGAAGATGATGGGTGCTGTAGGCGCGTGGCTCGGCTTGGCGCATGGTCTCGTTGCGCTGGTGGCGGTGGTGTGCGCGGGCGCCCTTTTAGGGTTGGGATACGCGGTGGTGAAGAAGAAATTTTACAGCGTGCTCGGCTATGTCATGGGCATTGCCATGACCTGGATTGGGAAGGTGAGAGCGGGTAAGTGGCGCGGGGGGATTGTTCGGCCGCTTCCGCAGCAAGGTGAGCTTACGGAGATGCCCTACGCGCTCTCGATATTGAGTGGAATTTGCATTGCAGCGATTGGAATCGTGTTATGGCAGGCATAGGATTTTTCGGGAAACGATTGAAAGAGAAGCGCGGCGTGGCCTTGGTTGAAACGGCCATTGTAATGTTGCTGCTGATTCTCATCACATTTGGAATCATGGAATACAGTTGGCTCTTTCATAGGATTCAGCAAATGAATAGTTGCGCGCGCGCGGGTGCGCGCCAGGCGGTTTTGCCTGATTCGAGGCCCGCATTGGTTAGGGACGCGGTCAGTATCCTTACGACCGGTTATGGAATCGCCGGATACACGCTCACGCTGAACCCCGGCGATATTGTGGCACTGGGGTCGGGTGAACTGATTACGGTGACGGTGGTTGTACCTTACGACAACGTTAAGTTGATTGACGGCTCGCTGTTTCCGATGCCGGATCGCCTTCGCGCCTCGGTGACGATGGCGAAAGAGGGTCCCTAAACAATAGGTGTAGAAATAGCACAGTCGTGATTTGTCGATGAATTCACGCGCAATGCCCTCAGAAACAGGTGAGAAGTCATAAGAATTAGATGGTCAATCGTCTTGCTTGGGGCGCTCGGTATCGTTGCGGCCCTTGCCGCGGCTGTGCTGACGGCTTCCCTCAGTGCGGGACAGATCGAAGCGGTAATGCCTTCGGCCGCTGAAGACGTGACGATCTTGGTCGCGACGAAGGAAATGAAGGCGACGATGATGGTCGATGCGGAGTCGATCGCTTCGGTAGTGTGGACGTGTGTGGCGATATGCGTTCTCTGAGCGGCCGTCTTGAATGCGGCCCTCGCTTCAATATGGGTAATCGGCGTACCGCTTGTACTGAGCATGGTGGCGAAGCGCCATCTAAGTAAGGAGTCGCAGCTCTTCGAACAGCAGTTCGCGGACGCGCTGGGGCTTTCGACGAGGTCGCTGCGGGCCGCTCATCCTCTTCTGTCGGCGTTTCAGGTCATCGTCGAGGAGTTGGAGCCGCCGCTAAGCCTGGCCTTTGCCGAGATCCTACAGCAAATAGTAGGCAGTGCGTGGGCCTTGCGCAGCTAAGCGGCCTTCGCGGGATGGAGCGGGGTCGTGTCGAGGTTTCTGAAGGAGGAAGTAATGAAGTTCGTGGCGAGAAACGAAGGAATCGCCAGTCTTTGGACGGTATTGCTCATCGTGGTGTTCGTGGTCTTTGTGGGCCTCGCGATCGATACCGGCTATCTGATCTGGATAGGGCAGAAGCTGCAGATTGGCGCGGATGCGGCGGCCTTGGGGGGTGCACAACGGCTTCAGTTTGAACCCGCGCTGGTGCGGCCTGCGGCGATCAACATTGCGCTGGCCAATTCAGCGGCGGGCGCACCGATTGAACTCAGACTGAACGATTCAAATCTCCCGGACGGCGATATCGTGATTGGGCGCTTTGACCGGGACACCGGCGCTTTCGACTCGACGTCGGATTTTCCGAATGCGGTGATGGTGCAGGCCCGCCGGAACGGCGCCTCTCTCGGGGGGCCGGTAGATCTCATTTTCGGAAGAATTATGGGCATTGATACGTCGAATGTCGGCAGGCGGGCCATTGCGATCGTCGGCGGGGGTACGGGCGTCGGCTTGCTCGTGCTCGATGGCGAGGGCGATTGTGCTCTCGCGGTCCGTGGCGACCCCTACGTCGATCTCGCGGACGGGGCAATTATCGTTAAGTAGATAACGAATGCAGCACGTGTTTTCAGGGCAGTCCGGAGTTTCAGGCCTCGATGGTGATTACCGAAGGGTTCGTCTGTGAGACTGGAAACATCGATGATGCCGACCTACCCGATGTATACGTGGAGGACGTGGACGAGACGCCTCCGGATCCGCTGGCGCTCTTGCCGGATCCGCTGTGGTACGAAAATGTCTGGGCCAACGACTCGGGTGTCATCGACGGAAAGGATCCGAACCCCTACCTGTCCGGGTATTATCCGGGCGGGATCGACCTTAGTGGCGGCGACATAATACTAGAGCCTGGGATCTACATCCTGGACGGCGCGGGCCTGAACATCCGTGGGAACACGAATTTCGTCGCTGAAGGCGTGATGTTCTTCATCACGGGCACCGGCAGTGTCGACCTTGCGGGTACGGGCATGATCAGCATGACGCCGCCGGACCCGGTGGAGTATGACGCTATCGTGCCCACAACGGACCCCGAGTACAGCGTCTACGAAGGCGTGACGGTGTTTCAGGATCGCGAGAACCACGCAGAGGGCGATATCCTAGGGACCTCGGACTTCGCGTTTGAAGGGACGTGGTACTTCCCCGAGAACAAGATCAATGTCGGCGGAACCGCAGGTGATGAGTTTAAGCTCGGCGACCAGTTTATTGCCTGGCAGATCGAGATCTTTGGGAACGGCCTGGTTCAGATCGCCTCGCAGGGTTTCGCCCAGGCGCCGGGTCACCGCGTGTTCTTGGTTCGATAATTTCTTTGCGAGTCGGGCCCTAGCAGTATCGGGGTCTTGACTTGACGTGGCCCGCGACGAAAAGGAACCGTGGGTGCCACCGCCAAAGTTGTTTGGGGGTGTATGGTGTTGGCTTCGAAGGCACCCCCAAACGAGTTTGGCGCCGGAACGTCCGGTCTCGCATTGGCACCCTTTGCCGGTTGCGGCTCAGCCGTCCTTCGGGGCCTATATAAACTTAAAGTGCTATCGCCTTGAGGCCTGGGGCGCTGTCCCCGGTCTAAAACGTAAACCATGTCCCCGAACGCTCAACCCGACCTTGGCCGATTGTTCGTTGCTGTCTTAAGTCCCGGTAAGACAGTAAATTCGACATGAAGCTATAGAAATTATTGTTTTTCGCATTTTATCATGCGACAAAAATCGCTGTAAGCAATACGGACGATTGCCATTACGACGCTTGGCCTGTATACTCTCTGCATCTCAGGGGGCAGTAGTTTACCGGGGGATTCATGCACGCTACTGAAACGGTGACGGATCGTGCGCGCCGCGTTCTCAAGGACATGAGCCGATGGAATATTGTGCCGTCGCCTCAGAACTACCATGTGTGGTTCGAGTACCTGAGCGGGGACAATGTGGAACTTTCGGGGGCCGTCAGCGCAATCATCGCGTCAGGCGAGGGGTTCAATAACGAGATCCTCGACGGGCTCTACCGGCGGCACATTGGCGATGAGAAGCAGCGTGTCGCCCTGAAGCGTCTACAAAGGGCAACCCAGACCGTCCTTAGAGACGTACTGGAACGATTGCTCGAGGTAGGGGGCGTAGCCAGCAAGTATAGAGAGAAGTTGGAGTCCTATTCTGGGCAGCTGGAAAACACGAACAACACGCTTGCGTTTCGGAATGTGGTCAAATCGCTTTTACATGACACGGCTGAAATGACGCGCGCCAGCATTAAGCTCAAGGGAGGCCTGGACGAAACGACGTTGAGGGCGCAGGCGCTCGATCGGCAGTTGGAAAAGGTGGAGCAGGAAACGCTCAGCGACAATCTCACGGGCCTGGGGAATCGGAGGGCTGCTGAGCATATTATGTCCGAGCTTCAGGAGGTATATAAGGAAAGCGCTGAGACTTATTCGATCATTGTATTGGATCTCGACCAGTTTAACAGCATAAATGACGCATATGGTCACGCGGTAGGCGATGCGGTGCTGTGTAAGGTGGCGAGGTCGCTCCAGGACAACGTTAAGGGGCGCGATTTCATCGCGCGTCACGCGAACGAGGAATTCACTGTCATTTTGCCGCAGACACCATTGGGGCCGGCGCTAGTCGTGGCCGATCAGCTTCGTGAGGCGCTGGGCACAAAGCGGCTTCGGGTCGCGGAGACCGATGAGGACATCGGCACGATTACGGCGAGCTTCGGGATAGCGGAAATCCAACAGGACGACACGGAGGCTTCGCTCTTCGTGCGTGCAAACCAGGCGCTTGAGTCCGCCAAGGCCGCCGGCGGCAACATCGTGAAGTCGCAAATGGATCTGTAGTCTTCCGGGCCACCTCGGGACGGGTGCGATGGTCCTTGGCCGAGGTGGTTCCCGTCGTCTTCGGTTCGCGCTTGCCTCGGCGCGTCCTACCCGCGCGCCGCCAAGGCCGTCGAGGTCATCGCGCGGATCCCGGCCTCAATCCATCCCTCCAACACGACCACGAAACTGTGAAAACCCGGTTAACTATACGCCACACTTAACTGTACAAGCATTGCTCGGATCGCGAGTCCTTCCATGGGTCGGCCCTCCATCCTGGCTTTGCACGTAGAAGATGTGGGGGTCAGCCCGACTTCTTCGACAAGATAGGCTAAGAAACCGCAAGACTCTAGGCTAGCCTCTTCGCCGAAGTCCTTGATCGTCAGGGTTGATGTCGCACAACGCCAAACCGTCAGCGCCCACACCGCCTCGCGGCAGCCGTCAATCGAGCGACCCGCGAGTCACGTACCCCCAAGTCGCCTCAATCTTGCGGCCTACGGTTCGGCTGAATATATTCACCTTAGGGGGACAAGCCCAACTCGGGGGTGACGGGGCTGGGTGGCCGAGGCATCGATTCTCTTGGCGTGCGTGAAGGGAAGGAAGGCCACGGCATCGGCCCATCAATTCCACCTCGTTTCGGCCGAACACGCCTCTCTTGAAAAGCGTCCACGGGGCACGACCATGCCGTTTTATCCAACCACAGGGACTGTCCCAAGCGAAGCGAGGCACGAGCGCAGACGGGACTGTCCCTGCTACTGACTGGCTTGGGAAACTAAGTACACATTTTTACAAATTCGATGACGCATCAATGTCCTTTTTGACAGGATAACAGGATAGACCCAATACGGAGCTCCTGGGCATTCATCTTGTCATCCTGTTATCCTGTCAGACGCAATATGTCATCAAACTTACGAAATGGACTACTAAGGTTCCCGGGACACCCAATTATGAAAGCATGTTCGGAAAAGCGTTCGTTCCAAATCCTAAGCATTGCGGCAGCGTTCATCTTCTGCGCGGCGAATCAGGCGCTGGCTCAACAGGGCGCTCTCAATGGCGAATGGCGCAGCTTCGGCGGCGATCCGGGGAACACGAAAT
>JASJYE010000132.1 GCA_030123645.1 Candidatus Hydrogenedentota bacterium
ACGGCAAAATTTTCGTGCTCGACCTGGCTGAATGCATACGAATTCGGACGGGCGAACTGGGGATGGCGGCGGTCGGCTAGGGCACCTTAGTTTATGTAGGCCCGTTTCTTGCCACCGCGCCCGTCGGCCTTGCGAGCACGTGCCCGGCAAGGAAAAGGAAGCAATGGGTGCCAATTCGAGACCGGACGTTCCGGCGTCAAGCGCAGCTTGGGGGTGTATGGTGATGGCTTCGAAGGCACCCCCAAACGAGTTTGGCGGTGGCACCCTTTGCCGGTTGCGGCTCAGCCGCCCTTCGGGCCTATATAAACTTAAAGTGCTATAAGTTCAACCTTAGCCTTCTCCGTCAAAGAGCGGCGCGTATCCGATGCCCCTCGGGTCCGCGCCGCTCGTTTGCAGATTAGGGGTGGAGAAGGTGGGAGACCCAGCTTCGGTCGGCTTGGCGCTGGTAAACGCGGCGATGATGGAGCCTAAACGGCGCCCGTAGCCAGAACTCGATCGATTCGGGGACGACGCGGTAGCCGGACCAGAACTCAGGCCGGGGAACGTCGCGGCCTTCAAATTCCTTCGTGTACTTCTCGAAGCGCTGCTCCAAATCTTCGCGCGCGGCGAGCCGTTCCGACTGCCGCGAGGCCCAGGCGCCAATCTGACTCTCACGCTCGCGAGTCGCGAAATAGCCGTCCGCCTCGTCGTTAGCGATGAGTTCGGCTTGGCCCAGAACGCGCACTTGCTTGTCGAGAGGCATCCAATAGAAGCATAAGCTGGCCTTCGGGTTTGCCCGGAGCTGCCGTGCTTTCTTGCTGCCGAGGTTTGTGAAGAAAACGAA
This sequence comes from Candidatus Hydrogenedentota bacterium, assembly GCA_030123645.1. Taxonomy (GTDB): domain Bacteria; phylum Hydrogenedentota; class Hydrogenedentia; order Hydrogenedentales; genus JASJYE01. The sequence continues at coordinate 824 of JASJYE010000132.1, forward strand.
GCCACGCTCGCTGACCTCCTTCAAAAGCACAATACGCGGCCAGGGCATGCCGCGTTCATCGACCGTAGCAAGGGTCATCGCGAGCGGCTCGGCTATCTGGCCGCAGGTCCGCGCCTCCGCGAACCACTCGTTGAAGAGATTGAAGGGGTCCGGGTTCTCTGGAATGCTCATCTTGAACGCTTTCGATGTTGGTTCGTCGTCCGATTGGTTTTCTACGACGCTATGCCTACGCGAGGGATCAGTATCCGGCCGCGCTGCTCTGCCGGCGGTAATCCGGGGCACCATAGACGTTTTGCTCGCCGATGTAAATGCAGTTGGCTGCGCCTATCGTCGCCGTCGCGTCTGTGATGACGTGCCCCATCGCTCTGAGCTTGTCGATCACGTCCTTTGTGAAGGCGCCTTCTTCGTACATGATGCGGTCCGGCAACCATTGCGAGTGATGCCGTGGCGCGGCCACGGCCTCTTGGATGTCCATGCCGTGCACGCCGACGTTGAGGAAGACCTGGAGCACGGTGGTGATAATCGTCGGGCCGCCTGGGGAGCCGAGCACCATCACGGGGCGGCCGTCCTGGATCACGACGGTCGGCGTCATGGAGCTCAGCATGCGCTTGCCGGCTTCGATGGCGTTCGCCTCGCCTCCGACGACCCCATAGAGATTGGGTACACCAGGCTTTACAGAGAAATCGTCCATCTCGTTGTTCATAAGAAAGCCGGCCCCGCCGATCATGATGCCAGAGCCGAAGAGGCCATTGAGCGTGACGGTCATCGCGACGGCGTTGCGCTCCGCGTCGACGACCGAATAGTGCGTCGTCTCGCCCGATTCCTGTGGGATTTTGATTCCCGCCGCGACCTCACTACTCGGACTCGCGCGGTCCTTGTCGATCGACTTCGCGCGGTCTTTCGCGTATTGCTTCGATGTGAGCTCGACGACAGGTACCTTCCAGAAGTCCGGATCGCCGAGGTGCTGGGCGCGATCCGCGTAGGCGCGCCGTTGTACTTCGGTCAGGAGATGGACATAGCTCATGGATCCTCGAGCGTAAGCGGCGAGCGGCCGCCCGTCGAGCATGTTCAATATCTGAATGAGCAGGACGCCTCCTGAACTGGGCGGGCCCATCGAAACGATCTCGTAGTCCCGAAACGTACCCACGACCGGATCGCGGTAGACAGAGGTGTAATCGGCAAGGTCCTCGCGCGTAATGAGCCCTCCTGAGATGGCTTGTTGTCTCGCAATAAGGCCGGCGACTTCTCCTCTGTAAAAGCCGGCCCGGCCCTCCGCGGAGATCCGCCTCAGCGTACGGGCCAGGTCCCCCTGCACCAGCAAATCGCCTTCCTGCCAGGGCCGCCCGTCAGCGCGTATGAACACCTTCGACGCGCCGGGGTCCTTCTCGAAGACGGTCGCATTTAAGTTGAATGACTGGGCCATTTCTTGCGAAAGGGGAAAGCCCTCCGCGGCGAGACGAATTGCCGGAGCGAGAAGCTCTTCCCGAGTGATGCGACCTGAGCCGTCGCGTTCCCAAATGCTAAGCAGCCCGTGTACAGAGCCGGGAACGCCCGAGGCCAAGGGCGAGCGTAACGACAGCCCCTCAATGACCTCACCGTTCTCATCGAGATACATGTCGCGGTGGGCCTTGGACGGTGCGCGTTCGCGGAAATCGAGGCTGAGATTTCGGCCGTCACTCGTGCGTGCGACCATAAATCCGCCCCCGCCCAGGTTGCCCGCTTGCGGGAAGGTGACAGCGAGAACGAAGCCTGTGGCAGCCGCCGCATCGAAGGCGTTGCCGCCTGCGCGCAAGATTTCAACGCCGGCTTCGCTGGCCCGGGGCGATGCGGAGACGACCATTCCGTGCTCTGCTTGGACGGGTCCCCGTAGCTCGCGGGCTGCCGCGATGGAGTGGACAAGGACTAAGAGCAGGCCGAGCGCGGGGGGCAGTAGCGGGTGAAAGCGGCTTGCAGGATGCACGGAGCGGGTCTTAATGCTGAGCATATTGGCGGATCCGTCCCTATTTTTAGACGTGTTCCGAATACTCAAGAGTATATCGCAGCGGCAATAGGGGTTCCAGGCCAAATTCGCCGCGGCTCGTAAACTGCAATGCGTTCTGGTATAGTGAGTTATCGAGAAAATGGGGGCCACCGCCCGTTTTTCAAGCATAACCGATGTTACGGAGAAGATGATGCGGAGAAATAGTAGTAAAGCCGAATTTCTAGCGCTTGTTACGTTTCTGATCGGTGCGACGCTTGTTCTGACCAACGGATTTGCCTCGCGCATTTTCGCTCAGGACGACCAACGCGCAATCTTCGAACAAATTGAGCCCATCGGCGAAGTGCTCGGAGAAGTGCTGCAAAACTATGTTTACCCTCTGGATCTGGATAAGGCCGTCGAGGGCGCGCTTATTGGGATCATGAACTCGCTCGACCGGAACAGCAGCTTCATTCCGGCCGAGGGCTATCAATCAATGCGGGAGGACACGCAGGGCGAATTCGACGGCATCGGCGTACTTATCCGTTTCGACGAGGGGCACGTGGTCGTGACTCAGCCTGTGCCCGGCGCGCCCGCGGCCAAGGCGGGGCTTCACGCCGGCGACTACATCGAGGGCGTGGACGGCGTTCCCATCGAAGACATCATCTCGGAGAGTGCGACGCCCTATCACGCTCTCGGAGCGGTGTCGTCGCGAATCAAGGGGCCACGCGGAACGGATGTAAATATCACGGTATCTCGGGCGATCGATGAGGATTCCGACAGTGGGGAGCGCGAGGAGCTCGCCTTCGACATCAAGCGCGGAAAGATTCCCATTGAGAGCGTAGTCGAAGCGCGCGTGCTCGAAGGCGGTATCGCTTACATTCGTATCAAAGATTTCAAGAAGAACACGGCCAGCGATTTCCGCAAGCGACTGAAGGAATTTGAACGCGAGGGGATGAAATCACTGATTCTGGACCTGCGTTGGAATCCTGGCGGCCTGCTGAACGCATCGCGTGAAATGTGTGAACTTTTCCTTCCAAAGAACACCATGGTGGTCTCGACGCGCGGGCGTGAGTCGGCGCCCGGGCGTTTTTTGGACGAGATGGACCTGTTTACCGAAAAGCATCCTCTGCTGCCTGAGACGATGCCGCTGATCGTATTGACCAACCTTCGCTCGGCCAGTTCGTCTGAAATCGTGACGGGCGCGCTGCAGTATCACCAGCGGGCGCTGATTGTAGGCGAGAAGACCTTCGGTAAGGGCAGTGTGCAGACCATCATCCCGCTGAACAGGCCTCCTGGCAGCGCGCTTCGGCTCACGACTGCGCATCACTTCACGCCGGCAGGGATCACGATTGACACCGTCGGCATCCTTCCGGATGTCGAGGTCGCGATGGAGGAGAAGCAGCAGGATGCATTGCAGATGCAGATGTGGCATTCGTATCGGGACGACATCTCCATGCGTGACCGGCAGGATCATGGGCGCGTCACGGGGAACATGGCGGAAGACGCCGTGCAGGACACCGTGCTGGAGCGGGCCGTCGAGATTCTGCAGGAAGACGCGGTATTCGCAAACCTGCTGAAGAAATACCACCGGGACGTTCGGGAAACGCAGGTGGCCGCGGCGGATAATGCGGGTGGCTCCCCCGAAGGAGAGTGAGGGCCTCTAACTCGATGACCCGTGAAGGACGAACGCCGCGGGAACTGCGCCCGGTCGCCATCGTCCGCAACTACACCAAGAATGCCGACGGCTCCGTTCTCATTTCCTTCGGCGACACCCGCGTACTGTGCACGGCCTCGATCGAGGACCGCGTCCCCGCATGGCTCAAGGGGCAGGATCGTGGATGGCTCACGGCGGAGTACGCAATGCTGCCGGCCTCCGCCTCTGAAGGACGGATATCCCGCGACGCAACGCAACGGGGCCGGGCCATGGAGATCAGCCGGCTGATTGGGCGCTCGTTGCGTTCGATCATTGACCTCGAACGGCTCGGCGAACGCCAAATCACGCTTGACTGTGACGTGCTCCAGGCCGATGGCGGCACGCGGACGGCGGCGATCACGGGCGCTTATGTCTCGCTGCACGACGCGGTGTCCGGATTGCTAGCGCGAGATCTTCTGGCTGAGTCGCCCATCACCGGGCAATGCGCCGCGATCAGCGTCGGCCTGCTCGATGGCGAGTCCTACCTCGATCTTTGTTACGCAGAGGACGCCGCGGCCGACGTGGATCTGAACCTCGTGATGAAGGGAGACGAGTCGATAATCGAGGTACAGGCGACGGCCGAGGGCCACTCTTTCAACCGGGCGCAACTCGATGAGATGCTCGAGTTGGGACGCACGGGGATCTTCGAGCTATTGGGGCTCCAGCACGAGGCAATTAACAGTGGATAGAATTCTCCTAATCGGCTCGAACAACAAGAGCAAGACGCGAGAGTTGCGCGCATTGCTCGACGACTCGCCCTGGGATCTTCGAAGGCTTGACGATTTCGATCCCGTGCCGGAAGCCGAGGAGACTCAGGACACCTTTGAGGGCAACGCGCTCCTGAAGGCACGCTATTATGCGCGCCGCTTCAACGTCGCATGTGTGGCCGACGATTCCGGCCTCGAGGTCGATGCGCTCAACGGGGCGCCCGGCGTGTATTCGGCCCGCTACGCCGGAGAGAACTGCACCTACGAGGACAACAATCGAAAGCTGCTGGCCGCGCTCGAGGGCATCCCTGAGGAAGGGCGAAAGGCCCGCTTCGTGTGCCTCGCGGCCTTCGTGAACGAAGACGGCGGGGAGCACGTCGAGCGAGGAAGCGTGGAAGGCTTGATCGCGCCCGAGTGTCGCGGCGAGCATGGCTTCGGCTACGATCCCGTGTTCATTCCAGAGGGATTCGACCAGACCTTTGGGGAGTTGCCACCTGAGGTCAAAGCAGGCGTGAGCCACCGGGGCCGCGCTTTCGGCAAGTTGTGCACCCACCTGGCGTCGATTGCGTGAAGGTCCCTGCGGAGCTGAACATGGAGATTGCCGCTCCGACACCGCGAGGGCTAGCCAAGGCCGCGGAGCTGCTCCATGCCGGAGAGGTCGTCGCCTACCCGACGGAAACGGTGTATGGCCTCGGCGCGGATCCGTTTTCCGTCGAAGCGCTCGATTCTTTATATCGCGTCAAACGGCGCGATCCAGGCAGCCCTGTGCTCCTCATCGTGTCGAGCATGGAGCAACTCGACTCGATCGTGGCCGCGATTTCGCCGCGTGCGGCCGCCTACGCGGAGGCGTTTTGGCCTGGGCCCTTATCTCTTCTGCTACCCCCTTCACCGGAACTGCCCGAAACCCTGCTCGGGGCCGAGTCCAAAGTTTGCGTGCGGCGCTGCTCGTGCGCCATCGCCGCAGCATTGTGCGACGCTTTCGGAGGGGCAATCGTATCGACCTCGGCGAATACGAGCGGCAAGGCGCCCGCGATGTCGCCCGATGAGATCGACCCGGTGGGCATAGCGTTGTGTCTCGACGGTGGAAGACTCGACCCGAGTCCGCCCTCCACAGTGTTGGATCCGGACACGGGAGAGCTCATCCGTGAAGGCGCGATCAGCCGCGAGCGATTGGCGGAGGCGCCGTTGCCTTGAGCCGGCTGGGCGGCCTTTGCACAAGACCCGGAACGACCGGTCTCGTATGGCAGGTCTTGCGAATGCGCGTTTGAAGCACTACACTTTCGGGAAAAGGCGGACGGGAGACGAAGTCGCGGGAGAGACAATGAAGATTGCGGTTGGCAGCGACCACACCGGTTACGAGGACCCGCCGCCCCACTACAAGCCGGAGTTGATGGCGCATCTGGGGATTAAGGGTCTCCACGTGATTAATTGCGGGACGGACACGCCGGAGGCCGTGGACTATCCTGACGTGGCGGAGACTGTCTGCGACAAGGTCCTGAGCGGCGAGGCGGAGCTCGGGCTGCTCATGTGCGGCACGGGCATCGGGATGAGCATCCCCGCGAACCGGCACAAGGGCATTCGGGCCGCAGTGTGCACCACGCCCGA
>JASJYE010000491.1 GCA_030123645.1 Candidatus Hydrogenedentota bacterium
GGTCCATAATGGTAATGTTCGACGAGTCATCGATAAAAATGGGTTTCCCGAGGAGCGCGTCGGCCGCGGCTTGGATTTTCGGAAACTCGTCCTTGGCAAGGTAGCCCTCCTGGAGCCGTCTCAGATTGATTTGCCCCTGCGTGCAAATGAGGCGGCGTATCAACTGCGCCTTCGACATTTCAAGGCTGAATATGAGGATTTTCTTAGCGTGATCGACCGCTGCATTGCGGGCAATATTGAGGGCCAACGCGGTCTTTCCCACCGAAGGCCGGGCGGCGAGCACGATCATGTCGGAAGGCTGAAAACCATGGGTCATTTTGTCAAGATCGTCGAAGCCCGTAGCTAAGCCCGTAATCGGAGTATCCGAGAACATCTCCTTCTCGAAGCGCGCGACGCTTTCATCAAGCATTTGGCTGATGGGCACAATCGGATTGGTCTGTCGTTGATCGGCGATCCGAAAAAGATCGCCCTCCGCCCGATCCAACAATTGCTGTACGTTGTCATGAGAATCGTAGGCTTCGCCAACGATGTGCGTGCACGAAGTGATCAGCCGGCGAAGGATCGATTTTTCAGAAACGATCTGCGCGTAATGCTCCATGTTCGCCGAGGTCGGCACGACGCTACTGAGGTCCGCCACATACGCGATGCCGCCTACGTCGTCGAGGTGTCCGTCCGCAAGCAATTGCTCCTTCAGGAGCATCGCGTCTATGGGTTTCGCCTTTCGGTAAAGCGATAGGACGGCCTCATAAATGTACTGATGCGCAGGAAAGTAAAAAATTTCGCCCGGCTGGCCTCGAAGGACCTCGATTGCCGTTCCCACCATGTCCGGATTGAGAAGCATCGATCCCAATACGGCGCGTTCCGCATCCTCATCATAAGGCGGAACGCGGTCGAACTCTGCCCGCGCATTTCGCTGCGTCGCCACGTGAAGCACCCCCGTAATGTAAGCGGCCATAAGAGGCCCGCGAAAAAATCCAAAAGGAAGGCCTCAGTGTAGCGTGCCGGACGCTCGAAGGGAAGGGTTTTCTTTTGGAACACTAGATGCCAAAATCGGGCCAATTGTTCCGCACGCGGAGAAGAGCGGGATCTGGAAGCAGGACACAAACTTAGGCGCAAAGAAGTGACAGGTCGATCATGCCCAATGCCCACATATTTATGGATTTTCGAAATTCAGCTGGTCGCCGGCTCGCCAGCCGATTCGTCGCCGTCGCCGGTATTGACGATTACCTCTGAGAGCGCCTCTTCAGTAGACGGCTCCTCGGCCGCTGAAGATTCAGCGCCCTCGGGGGCGGCTTCGGTGGTGGCCACTTTTTTTTCGGCCTTGCCGGACTCAGGTTCTTCTGCTTCGACAATCACTTTGATCGTCGCGCCGACGCCGGACGTCAGTTGAATGGACACAGCGTGCTCCCCGAGCGACTTGAGAGGTTCCGCGAGTTGAATCTTTCGGCGATTGACTTGGTGCCCGAGCTCCGCGAGTTTGTTCGAAATGTGCAGGTTCGTGATCGATCCGAAGAGCTTCCCCTCGGCGCCGGCTTTCGCCGTAAATTCGAGCGTGACGCCCTCCAGGGTGCCCGCGACTTGAACGAGCTCGGCGCGCCGCTTCTGCTCGCGCTTCCCGATTATGCGCATCTCGTGCTCGATCTGCTTGGCACTTGCCGACTCAGCGTGCACCGCGAGTCTCCGCGGCAAGAGGTAATTACGGGCGTAGCCAGGGGCTACGTTCACGGTCTCGCCCATGTCGCCTAGATTATCTACGTCCTCGCACAGGATGACTTTCATCGCGTCATCTCCTCTGTCTCTTTCGTTCAGCTTCACGCACACGCATGTTACAGCTTTCGCTGTTTGGGCCCTGTGGCGCTGATGAGAAAGTCTGATCGTGCGCAAAGGCACAGGACAGTGCTCGTAATATTGGTTGAGTCCATTTCGCGAAAAGCCCAAAAGCAGGGACAGTCCCGTCTCCGCTCGTGCCTCGCTT
>JASJYE010000492.1 GCA_030123645.1 Candidatus Hydrogenedentota bacterium
GGTCTGGCAACCTATGATTTGGAACAACGCCGCATGAGCCGATGGGGCCCTAAGACCTAACGAATCCGGACGGCAACGGGCCCGGCAAGAATACAGGAGACCGCAATGCAGATATTGCCTAATGTGTACCTCGTGAACGGCCCGCCCTATGGCCAGACCAACAACGGCTACATCATGCGGGTTGACGAGACCGTCGTGCTCATCGACTCGGGGGCCAATCACGAAGCGGACTGCTTCGATACGGTGTGCGCAACTTGCCGAATTTGGGGGATCGACATGGATCGAATCTCCCATTTCCTGATCACGCACGCCCACTTCGACCACGCCAGTCACGCGGCCTGCTTCAAAGAAAAGGGTGTCAAGATCGTTGCCAGCCGACCCGCGGCGGAGGCCATGGCTGCCGCAGATGACCGCTGCCTGGGATGGTTCGCCGGCCGGACCATCGAGCCTTGCGAGACGGACCGCGTCGTGGAGGATGGGGACGACATCGCCATAGACGGACTGACGTTTCACTGCATCGCTGCCCCCGGCCATTCGGAATGCAGCGTCATCTATGAACTGGTCATCGATGACAGGCGTCTCTGGTTTTCCGGCGACGTGGTGTCCTGCGGTCCCGATGGCCGCTCAGCGGGCCTGGGCTGGAACGGTGCCCCCGATTACGACCGGGCCGCCTACGTCGAGACGCTGAGGCGCCTGTGCCATATGGAATGCGATTGCCTCTTCCCCGGCCACGGCCCGCCCTGCCTGGGCAACGGCAAGCGCATGGTCGAGCGCGCCTACGCGGCAGCGATGATGCAGCTTCGCTAACCAGGCCACAACACAACCGGAACTCGTCTGCGCGCCGACCGTTATAAAGATGAGAGCTTCGAGATACCAAGCGTCTCAGGGCCGCTTGTGGCTGCGTTCAAGAACGAATTCGCCTGAAATCACGGCTGATGGTGGACTTAGCCGGGACTTAAGCCCTTGCCCGCGACCTTTGCGCTGGATGGCGAACGGTTGGCACGCTTTAATCGCGAAGCGCGGCTCTTGGCGTCGCTGGACCACCCGAAGATCTGCGCCGTCCATGACCTCCAGGAATCCGAGGGCACCCATTTCATGGTCATGCCCCTCATCGAAGGCGACACGCTCGGGGATCGGATTGCACGCGGCGCGATTCCCGTCGAGGAGGCCTTGCCCATCTTCGCCCAAATCGCCGAAGCCCTCGAAGCGGCCCACGAACGAGGCATCATTCACCGGGATCTGAAACCCGGCAACATCAAGGTCTCCGACGACGGCAAAGTCAAAGTACTCGACTTCGGTCTCGGGAAGGCCATCGAGTATGAGACGGGCACAGCATCGAGCGAAGCGCCAACCCGCCCCACGAGCTGTTCTACCGCAGCGGCGACAAGATGATGGTGGTCTCTATTGAGATCGAGCCCTCGTTTCGGGCGGGGAACCCCGAGGTGTTGTTCGAGAGACGCTTTGTTAGCAATGTCGCTCTTGACTTCCCTACCTATGATGTCTCCCCCGACGGCCAGCGCTTCCTCGTGGTGAAGTACGGCGAGGATAAGGAGGGGGCGCCATCGCGGAGCGAGCTCATCGTCGTGCAGAATTGCTTTGAAGAGCTCAAGCGCCTCGCGCCGGTGGAGGGGAGAGACTGAGGGCAGCCGCCGCGGTTCGGGCGGATTGGGCTAATGAAAGGAAAAGGCATGAACGATTTCAAACCCCCCGGGAATCCGCTACTCTCAAGGACTTAAAGATCGAGCGAAATATTATCAGACATTGAAGCAGCCATGTTTCTATCACGAACTAGCCGGTCCCCGGCTCAGGGGCGGGATTCGGGCCCGCAACCCTATATGATTCTGGACATGGGCTTAGAATGCCAGAATCGACGCCGGAGTATTCCTTTTCTTTTTGGCCGTATGGTCAGAATATTCAGCCTAAGAGTCTGTCGGACTTTGTTCGTAAGTCGTTTGTTTTCAACAGCACGA
>JASJYE010000133.1 GCA_030123645.1 Candidatus Hydrogenedentota bacterium
CATCGCAAGCGGCGAAGGGGAGGGCCGACTTCCACGTCGGCCGTGTGTTCTCGCGTGAGACGGCCAAGGTGGAACTTGGCCCTCCCGACTGCGCCATTGACCGGCGAAGGGTGCCACCGCCAAACTCGTTTGGGGGTGCGTTCGAAGCCGACACCATACACCCTCAGGCTGCGCCTGACGCCGGAACGTCCGGTCTCGAATTGGCACCCATGACTTCCTTTTCCTCGTCGACCTCGCGCATTCTTCCCTACCCCGTCCATCTCAGCACGAGAAATTCCTCCGGCCCCTGCGATCCGATTCGAAATGGTAAATAACCAATCTTATGGGAATAGAAGCCCGCGTCGGAGACCGCATGAAACGTAATCAGCCTTGTATGGAAGGGGTAAGAGAAGCGGGCGACATCTTCAAAGCCTCCCGGCGGCGATTTCCAGGTTTCTGCCCCGTGGCTATGAACCACCAATAATGCCCCGCGCGGCATTTGCGCTATGATCGCGTCGCCGTAATTCTCAGTCGGCTCGAAGGAAAACGGCGTCGAGCCGGCCTCTGTGACGTAATACTCGAAGCCCCAAAACGCCACGTGATACAGAGGCGCTGCCTCATCGCGGGCCAAGGCCGCCGCTTCACGGACGGCCCTCTTGCCGTGTTCGGCGGCCTCGTAGTCGCCCGCGACGATCCAAAGGCACAAGGCCGCCGCTGCGAAACTACGCCACCGGAACCACCGCTTTGGCATGGCGCAGCGAGAGCCGACAGGAAGCCCCCGTGTCAACACGATCCCAATTGCCGGCGCCATGGGAAGCAGCGTGCGTGCGCTGACGTAGTGATTAATCGCCGCCGCGAACAGGACGCTACCGAAGATCCAAAGCGCCAACAGCGCCGCGTCCGCATCTCGCTGCCTAAGTAATTCGCGCGCCGAAACCGCGAGTATCGCGGCGCCGATAAACAGCAGCAAAGCGAACATGAGCAGTTCGGGCCAAGTATAGGGCTCCGTTGTACCGAGAAGAAGCTGAAGTGGCGAGAAGCCCTCAATCAAAGGGAGCGCAAGCAGCGCCGCAACGCCCGCGCCCGCGGCGAGCCAGCGCCAGGCCGCCAGGGGTCGAAGATAGAGCACCAGTGGCAGAAAGGAACCTCCTGCAAACACGAGCGCCAGCACCCATCGCGTTGCGCCGGCCTCCTCGCTGCGCCATTTCGAGGCCAAGGCCACGCCGGCGGCGTCGGAAAAGGTGGTAATGCCGTACGAAACGTAAGTGATGATTTCATAGCCGGCAATGCATGCGGCCGGAATCAAAAAGTAGAGCGGCCACCGGCCCAGCGAGCGCTTTCTCAACACTGAGTACGCGAACAGCAGCGGGAGCAACGTCACGCCATAGTATTTGCAGAGATACGCCGCCCCCATCAGCAGCGCCGCTCCCGCGAGATACCATCCTTTGTCCGCATCCAATCCGCGGCGCCACAAATAGATGGACCACACGTAACACGCCAGCAGGGGGACGTCGGTCATCAGACTCGAGGCCGAAACGAGAAAGACAGGCGTTAAGACGGCCATGAAAGTGGCGTGCAAGGGCGCCGGCGACAGATCCCGGGCGAGGAGATAGATACCCAATCCCGCCAGACCCGTAAACAGCAGCATGCCCAGGTGCAGCGGGACCTCGTTCCAGCCTCCTGCCGCACCGAGCAGCGCCAGGAAATACGGCACACCGGGCGGGTTATGGTTTACTTCATGAATAGGCACTTTGGCATAACCGTAGTCCACGTCGAAGCCGAAAAAATCCAGCGGGTCTTTCGCGATTTGCTGGGCTACCCAGACGAACACGTGGTCGTCCGCGTGAAATGGTTTGTTCACGAAAGGCAGAAGAAGAAGTATTGGAACAAGAAACGCAATTATGCACGAGCCCCGGAACGATAGCTGAGGCCGCGCAGACCTTCGCTCCAGCGATTCAGCGTCAAAACTCGGTGTCGTCATCTCGTCTCCGCTTCGTTCGCAGTCCCGCATGATTCGCGCACGTCGCGCGCGTAGCGGGTTCCGGACCTCTGCCCGGGCTTTCCAGCGTTGCGCTCCGGGTCATCGCCCGCGCCCCGTCTAACTCGCCAACCTCCGCGGGTTGCAGAGGCCCCAGCCTAGCAGAGCGCCCGTGGGGCAGCAAAAACACAGCGCTTTTTCCCGTACGCATTGCATCCCGCCCGCTTCTTCGGCATACTCCCCGCCGATAGGGGGCTGCGATGCCAGGAAGAGCCAAGGCCGTCGAATCGGGCAACGAATTACGCGACACGGTGGCGGCCCTCGGAAAAGAGCTGGGGCTGTCTACCGAGATCGAGGTTTCGGTAGGCCGGCGCATTTGGGGCGCAAAACGCCGCATAGACGTGGTCTTGAAACACCCTGAAACACGGGTGAGCCTCGGCATCGAGTGCAAATTTCAGGGCGGACCGGGCAGCGCGGAGGAAAAAATCCCCGCCACCATCGAGGACATCCGCGCGTGGCCCATTCGCGGCATCGTAGTCTATAGCGGGGATGGCTTCTCGTCGAACATGGAGTCCTATCTATTGTCCACGGGCATGGCCGTCGGCTTCGAGGATCTCGAGAACTGGCTGGAGCTGTATTTCGGATTATGAGCGTAACGCGTGCAGTTAACGGCCGGTTCCTCCCCAGGCCTTTTCTGAAATGGGTCGGCGGCAAACGCCAACTCCTGCCAGAACTGCTGGCCCGGGTCGAGCGCGCGGGCGCATTTGGACGATACCACGAGCCCTTCGTTGGCGGCGGGGCGTTGTTCTTCGAGCTGCACCGGCTCGGCAAGCTGAAAAAGTATGCGTGGTTGTCGGACTACAATCCGCGGCTGATCGAGACCTACGAAGGCCTGCGCGACCACGTTGAAGAAGTGATCGCGTTATTGGAGGGTCATAAAGCACGGCATAGTGAAGAGCATTTCTATAAGGTACGAGCGCTCGGGAAAGGGCCGGAGCGGGCCGGGGAGACTCTGCCCGAGCGCGCCGCGCGGATTATCTATTTGAACAAGACGTGTTACAACGGATTGTATCGCGAGAACAGCAAAGGCGAATTCAACAGTCCCTTCGGCCGCTACAAAAACCCGCAGATATGCGATGAGGACAATCTCCGAGCGGCGTCGAGAGCGTTGAAAAAGGCAAAGATTGAGACGCGGCACTTTAAAACCATCGTCGAGCGGGCGAAGCCGGGCGACCTGGTGTACTTCGACCCTCCCTATCACCCGGTCTCAAAGACCGCGTCCTTCACTTCCTACGACCGTGGCGGTTTCGGCGAAGACTCGCAGCGCCTGCTGGCCCGCGTCTATGCCCAGTTGGATCGGAAGGGCGTCAGGGTCTTGCTCTCAAACTCAATGACGGACATCGTGCAGGACATCTACAGCGCCTTCATCATCGACGAGGTTTCCGCCAACCGGGCCGTCAACAGCCGCGCCGATCGCCGAGGCAAAGTGCGCGAGGCGCTCGTACGAAACTTCTAGAGCATTTCAGGAATCTGCATGGGCTGAAGCCCATCCTACACGGCTTGCGTTGATGCTTGGCGCGGCGTCGGCATCCCCCCGCCATGGGTGCCACCGCCAAACTCGTTTGGGGGTGCGTCCGGAGCCAAGGCCCTACACCCGCAAGCTGCGCTTGACGGTGGCCACCCGTCGGTCTCTCGGATGGGTTTGGCCGTGGCGCCGGAATCTGCATGGGCTGAAGCCCATCCTACACGGCTTGCGTTGATGCTTGGCGCGGCGTCGGCATCCCCCCGCCATGGGTGCCACCGCCAAACTCGTTTGGGGGTGCGTCCGGAGCCAAGGCCCTACACCCGCAAGCTGCGCTTGACGGTGGCCACCCGTCGGTCTCTCGGATGGGTTTGGCCGTGGCGCCGGAATCTGCATGGGCTGAAGCCCATCCTACACGGCTTCTAATGCGCGTCCGGCTTGCAAAACCTCCGATTCTTCTTTAGACTCTCGGGCTATTGCGTAGCGACCAGTCGCAGCCGGACGCCAAACCATGAAACTTCCGCATCTCCTTTTCGCGCTCTTGCTCGCAATGTGCGCAGTAGTGGTCGCCGCCTTCTTCATCGAGGAAGTCCCCTTTGTCGAGATCGCCCCGGAGGACGGCGGTCCCGTCGTCAGGGAATACCTTGGCCACGGCTTCGATCACCCGGAATTCGGGGCCATGCAGGCGAGCGGCGAGGGTGCCGAGCGGCACGCGCGCGTCCTGTGGCTCGGCCTGATTCTCGGCCTGCTCGAGATCGGCTTTTTCCTCACCTGCCTCGTATTGGGTGCACAGAAAAACGAAAAATTCGGCCCGCTCCTCCGCCCGGTCACGATCGCGGGCGCGATCTACGCGGCCATCTTCACGGCGATCGTCCTCACGTACCGCGGCTACGCTACCGAGGACACGCACACGCTTTTCCTGGGGCTTCCAACCCCGACGGCGTGGATGGTCTACGGTATTTGGTTCTTTCCGTTCTTTTTCGTGCTGCTCTACATGCACATCTTCGACAGCTGGACCTTCACGGAAGAGGACGCGGAACGCTTCCGTGAGATCGTCGCCGCAAGACGGAAGGCCGAGGCGGAAGAATCCTGATGGAAGAATACCGCAACATGATCGTATTCGTCTCGGTCGCCGTGTACATGGGCATGTGCATCGGCGTGGGCATATGGGCGCTCCGGCGCACGAAGTCGACGAAGGACTTCTTCATGGCCGGCCGTCACCTCGGCGTGATGGTCACCGCTCTCGCCGTATTTTCAAGCACGCTGAGCGGCTTCGGCTTTGTCGGCGGACCGGGCCTCGTCTACCGCATGGGCATGAGCTCGCTGTGGATGATTGTCTGCTCCTCCATCGGCTACTGCCTATCGTTCTATCTCCTCAGCAAACGGATCCGGTTGTTCGCGGAGCTACGCGAAACCGTCTCGCTGCCGGATGCCGTGGCTGCGCGCTACAACAGCGAAGGGACACGATTCTTCACCGCGATCGCGATCCTCCTGGGCGTATTCGGTTATCTAGGCACGCAGATTCTAGCGATGGCGCGGGTCCTGCGCGACATTCTGCTCAACATCGAGTGGTTGCCCGACGGCGCGGCGGAGCTCCATGTGTGCATGATCGTCTCGGTCGCGGTGCTCGTGTTTTATTGCGTCACCGGCGGGATCCTCGCGTCGGTGTACACAGACATGGTGCAGGGCGCCGTAATGATCATCGCCGCGCTCCTCGTATTCGTCGCGGCGTTCATGGCGGTCGACGGCGGCATGGTGGGTGCGGTCACGACCATTATGAACGACGACCCCGAGGCCATGAGCCCTTGGGGCACGCTGGGGATGCTCGGCTGCCTGTCGTGGTATTTCCTCTTCGCCTTGGGCGGCGCGGGCCAGCCCCACATCGTAACCAAGTTCATGATGAACAAGAATATTTCGGACATAAAACACATCATGCCCGTTACCATCCTCGGCTATACCCTATCCGCACTGCTATGGATCGGCATAGGCTTCGCCATGCGCGCCCTCGTGATTCAGGGCGTCCACGCCCCGCTCGAGGTGGCGGATGAAGCCGCGCCGCAGTTTCTCCAGACCTACGCGCATCCCCTGCTCGCGGGCGTCGTCTTCGCGGGACTCTTCGCCGCGATCATGTCCACGGCGGACGGGTTCTTAAACATCGGCGCGGCGGCCATCGTTCACGATATCCCGAAGGCGCTCGGCTTTAAGGCGATTCCGGGCGAGCTCTTCTGGGCACGCGTAGCGACGCTGATTATCGCCATCATCTCCGCCGTCTTAGCATACGTTCTCGATTCACGCGGCGACCTCGTCGCGCTTATTGGCGCCTTCGGCTGGGGGACCTTCGCCGCCGCGCTCGTGCCCACAGTAGCGATCGGGTTCAACTGGAAACGCGCCAACAGCACCGCCGCCATCACCGCGATCGTGACGAGCCTCGTCGTGAATTTCGGCATCAAGCTCCTCGACATCCGCATCCCCTACAACATCGACGGCGGCGCGATCGCGCTTCTCGTGTCCCTCACGCTCTTCTTCGGCATCTCGCTCGCGATGAAACCGCCCAAACTCGACGCCGACATCGAAGCCATCATGGACATGTAACGCCAGCAACTCCCGCCGCGTTGCCACTCACCCCGTCCATAAGCTATAAGGTGGCCCCGCCAGGCAGCATGGGCTAAAGCCCATCCTACAGCCGCTCCATAAACTTAGCCCGTAGCCCCGTAGGATGGGCTTCAGCCCATGCTGACCCAAGCACAAAGCGCTTGGCCGCGGATCGGACGGATAAAACGGATGAAGATCAGCATTGTCATTGCGAGCATCAACCCCGAGATCGGGGGCTTTCGGTGAAGAAACATTTTGGTGTATCCTTGTTTTGCGACGGGCTCTGGAGACGTAGCCGTTAGACACATTGGTGCCTCTGCGCCCGATTGCGAGCATGGCTGCCGGGAAAGTGGGCTTTCGATTGGTGGAGTGGTATTCGAGATGCGATGCCGCTACCCCGCTTAGGAGATTACTCCTCTAATTCCTTCCCGGACCATCCCGTCGCGCAGCATGGACACGCTCGCTAAACATCACGCATCTCTAGGAAACGCATGGGGTCGAAAACTTCCCGACCTGTGCGAGGGGGAAGATCTGTCCGCACCACAAGATTTGGGGCAAAAGGAGACCGTTTCAGTGTTTCTTAGGAGGGAGCGAAGCGACCGTGGCAATCTCATCAACCCAGCGACTTCCCCCCTTCCCGCAACAACCCCGCCCCCCGCGTCATTGCGAGCGAAGCGCGGCAATCTCATCC
>JASJYE010000134.1 GCA_030123645.1 Candidatus Hydrogenedentota bacterium
GTAGGTAACGGTGCCCTCGCTCAGGAAGCCGCACCCCAAACTCCCCGCCGCCGAGATGAAGAGGGCTATCGCCCACGTGACTCGTTTTCCGAGGGAATGGGATATCCAGTTCCAGAGGGGCAGCGCCAACATGCCGAAGAAGAAATAGATCAGGAGATAGTAGGACCAAGGGGGCAGCCAAGCGGGGGCTATGTCAAACCACCAGTCGGGTGTGCCGACAATATACGTCGAGATGAACATGATGAGCACCCCGGGGATCGCGGCCGCAATGGCGCTGAATACGAAGGCCCACAGCAAGGCCCGGAAATGGGGGTTCCGCATGGTCTGCAACCACCCCTTATAGGGGCCCATGGATGGCCGTCCTTGAAACTCTTTTCGCTCCTTCGTGGTGAGGCCGGCAATCATCAGAAACACGGCCAGACCCACGCCAAGAATCGCGGCCATGAACGAATAGCCTTGGCGCCCCCCATAGTAATAGATCAAGTAAGCCGGCAGAACCGTTGCCAACAACAGACCCGTGAGCGAGCATACTTCGCGCACCGCGATGACCTTCACCCGCTCCTGGTAGTCATCGGTTAATTCCGCCCCAAGGCTATAATAGGGAACCGACGCGATGGTCCACACAAAGTACATCGCCACGTACCAGGCCAACATGTAGCCCCAAAGAAGACCTTGGTGATCCTCGGGGTGGTCAAAGGCCGGGGGCGAAAAGAGAAAGTAAAAGGAGATCGCCAAGGGGATGGCCGCGCCGAGAAAGTAGGGACGGCGTCTGCCCCAGCGCGTGTTCGTGCGGTCGGACAAATGGCCCATAAGGGGATCGGTGAAGGCGTCAAAGAGGCGGGCCAGCAGCAAGGACCAGGCCACAAGCCCCGCGGACAACCCCACATAGTCGGTGTAGAAGAACTGGAGGTTGACGGCGACCACCAACCCGAGCAGAGCCATCGCGAAATTGCCCGTCCCGTAGGCGAACATGCTCGCAAGGCTCAGCCCCGTTCGTCGAGTTGAAGACACAATCGCAGTCTGCCCCGTCTCATTCATCGGCATCGCGCCCCTTCCGCTACGGTCTTAGGGGACCTGCGCGCGGCCACGGCAGGCTGATTTCCAACGAGTCTAGCCCACTCTTCCGGGGCTGTCAACAGCGATTCTGCCACCGGACGCTCGGGAAGAAAAGGCGCCTCTAGGCAGTAGAACCCCGCATCCGAATGCTTGGAAGTTAGTCCTGGCCCGTGGGAGGCTTCGCGTTCCCCTGCCCTAAGGCGACCAGGGACCAGACAAATTTCTCGAGCCGTTCATGGAGTTCAGCTTCTGCCAGGTTCGTATCTCCCACCAAGTGCCCTTGAGAAACGAAGCTGGTGTAGTCTTGCTTGGTGTTCAGATTCTGAAGCTGGAGGCTGTCGCCCAGGTGGAGGTAATTGATGTTGCGGGAGGGGAAGGCGTCGATGATTTTGCGTGCGCCTTGGCTGAGGGCGCTTTGGAAGGCGCTGAGCATGCTTTTGCGGTAGACGGCGAAGAGCGGTTCCGTGTGGCCTCCTTCGACGACGGGGACGACGGCGTCGTAGCCCTGGGCTTCGCGGAGCATGCGCCGGATGAGGGTGATGTCGAATTGGGGTATGTCGCAGGCCAAGAAGAGGTTGAGGTCGTGTTGGGATGCTTCAAGGGCTGAGGCGATGCCCATCATGGGACCGAGGCCGGGTTCGGCATCGGGCACGATTTCGAGGTCGAGGAAGGCATATTTGTCTTTGTCGTTTGCACTGATGATCACTTGAGCGAAGTGGGCTTTCAACTGTCCGCTGACGTGCTCTATCATGGGGCGGCCTTGAATGGGCATCATGCTTTTGTCTTGTTGCATGCGCCGGCTTTCGCCGCCTGCGAGGATGACGGCCGCGGCGGGATAACGCAGAGCCCACCGATTCCCCACGATATCCAGGTCGTCGAGGTCGAAGTCGATGCCGTGCCCGCTGAAGGTGACGACGCGATCGGCGTGTTTACGGACGGCTTCGGCGGAGGCTTTGTAGCGGTGCGCGTCCCGGTGGCGGAACATGAGAAACAGGCCGGGGTCGACGACCTTGCGGAGCGTGTTGGATTCGCAGACGACGAGGGCGTTGTCGCCGATGGCCTCGAAGAGGGCGTCCCTCCCCTCTTCTAAGTGGGCCTTGAGCACGCGCAGCCATAGGACTTTGCTTGCGCCTGCGGCCACGAGGCGTTCGGTGTCTTTGCCGCCACCGGTGTCGACTTCTTCGGTGATGAGGTAGTGGCGCTGGAGGCTGGAGCAAACGCCGCAGCCCTCACCACCGCGCGGACATTTGCCATCATTTCTATCGATGGCGGTGACTTTGACGCCGACGATCGGGTGGGTGGCGCGGAATTTCCTCACCACGGAACAGGCAAATTCGGTCTTACCGGAGTTTATCCCAGCGGAACCGATCATGATCATTCCGGGTGCGTCTATCATATTGGCCTTCAATCGGCTTGACTTGCTGAGGTCATGGCAATATACGGGATTCGCCTGGAGAGCTCAAGCGCCTTAATCTTCATTGATTCAGGCCGAGGGCACGTTTTCGGCGATCTTGGGGTTGATGACGATGGCGGGATTGGTCCGTAGTGAGATGAAGAATTCGTCTTGGTTCTCGACTCTGACTTTGCCTGTCTTGCCTGTTTTGACCTCGCCTTCGCCGTACTTCTCCTTGAGTTCTTCCAAGGGCGCAACATCGAGGGCGCGGGTTGGACAGGCCTCAACGCAGATGGCCTGTTTGTTTTGGGACAGCCGCTCCACGCAGAGGTCGCACTTCCACATCTTGGCGTTTGCTTCCGGGCCGAACTGGGGCACTTCGTAGGGGCAGGCTTTGAGGCACTTCCCGCCGCATTCTTCGAGACCGGTGCAGACCCCGGTGTTGATGGCGACGATGCCGTCTTTGTCGCGTTTGAACAGGGCCCTGACGTCGCAGGCATCGATGCACACAGGGTCGAGGCAGTGGAAGCAGGTCATGATCATGTATTTAACGCGGACATCGGGCCATTTCCCTTCTTCGTTGTATAGGATCCGCATGCGGCTCGCTTCACCTGGTGGGAGGTCGAACCAGTCTTTGCAGGCCACTCGGCAAGCGCAACATCCGGTGCAGCGGGTTTGGTCGAAATAGAAACCCATTTGCATGACGCGATTTTCCTCTCTTAGGTCGTGCTTACTTCTACCAGGACTGTATTCAATGCCGCGGCGCCGCCGCCTGAATAGGCGTCGTTGGTCAGTGTGTTGGCGCAGCCTCCGCGGTCGATACCTTCGTCGTCGGGATCGTACCAGGTGCCCTCGAAGATGCATAGCACCCCGGGAACGATGCGTTCGGTCACCCACGCGGTGATGGCGATCTTGCCGCGGCCGTTGAAGACGTAGATGTCATCGCCAGTCTTGACACCTCTGGGCTCGGCGTCAATGGGGTTGATCCACGCTCGGTGCGGTTCGATCTCTTTGAGCCATTCGATGTTGCCGAGGTCGGAATGGACGCGGTTCTTGGCGTGGGGCGAGATCATCTGGAGTGGATACTTCTCGATCAGTGGATCGAATCGGTCTTCCCAGGTGCTGATGTACTTCGGTATGGGCGGGGTAAGCGGACTGTCGAGGTCGGCGGCGCGTTGGGAGTAGATTTCGATTTTCCCGGAGGGGGTCTTGAAGGGGTTGTTCTCGGGGTCTTCGATCTCTTTGCGGAACGCGACGATGGGTTCGTCGAGTTCGACGCGGTGGACGCCTTCCTTCTTGAAGGTATCGTAGTCCTTGATATGCTCTTTCGTCTGCTCGTTATTGGCGATAAATGCCCTGAGCCATTGGTCTTCCGTCAGCTGGTTGAACTCGGGAATCTCGAGTCGTTCAGCCATTTCGCAGGCGATCTCGAGGTCGGATTTGCACTCGCCCAAAGGTTCGATGGCCTTGTTGATATAGGTGAAGTAGGGGCCTGAAGGCCAGGGCCGGGTGAGGTCGTTCTTCTCGGCGGGGCTGGACACTGGGAATATGATGTCGGCGTGTTTGGCCGTGGGCGTCATGAACAACTCGTTGACGACGGTGAAGGGGACTTGCTTCATGGCTCTGGCCGCTTTGTTCGAGTTCCCATATTGGTTTATGTAATTGTTGGTGAGCGACCAAATCATTTTTATGTCGGCAGGGTAGCCGCCCGCTTTGCCTTCCAGTAGGCAGTCGGACACCTTAACCTTGTGCACGCGGCGTACGATGCGCAGGTTGATGTCGAGTGTGCCTCGAATGGAGGGGCCGCCGGCCTCGACGGGGTTCCTCATGCCCGGGATGCCGGGACTGCGGAACATGTGGCCGATGGGGACGCCCATGAGACCGCCGGCCGCGCTGCCACCGTGCTTGCCGATGTTGCCCGTCATGGCGGTGAGTGTGATGGCGCAGCGGTTGTATTGTTCGCCCATGGCGCTACGGGCGGGGCCCTGGCAGTCCATGAGGCAGGCCGGATCCGTGGTGGCGTATTCTTTGGCCAGGGACTCGATTTGCGCCGCGTCGACGCCGGTAATTTCGGCGGCCCAGGCGGGGGTCTTCTCCACGCCGTCTTCATCGCCCATGACGTAGTCTTTGAACTTGTCGAAACCCACGGTGTACTTGTCCAGGAAGGCCTGATCCTGGAGGTCATTCTTGACGATCACGTTGGCCATCGCCACCATCATGGCGGTATCGGTGCCGGGGCGGATGGGGATCCACCTGGCTTCGAGGGTGGCGGTGGTGTCGTCGTAGCGGGGTCCTATGGAGATCATCTTGACGCCGGCTTCTTTGGCTTTGATGAGGTGGTACATGGTGTTTGTGCCGGACACCATGCGTGCGGGGTCCCATCCCCAGAGGAGGATGAGCTTGCTGTTGAGGAAGTCTTCGCGGCTGTGTCCAACCATGACGTCGCCGTAGGTGGACATGACGGCCCAGACGGAACCTTCCGAGGAGATGTTCCCGTAATCCGTGGTGTATCCACCAAACATGGCCATAAGTTTCGCGGTGGCCGCGGCGCCGTGCAGGTGGCCGTGGTAGCCGCCGCCGGCGAGGAGGAAGATGGCCTCGTTGCCGTATTTCTCCTTGGTTTCTTTGAGCTTAGTAGCGACGGTGTCGAGGGCTTCGTCCCAGGAAATGCGCTCGAACTCGCCTTTACCCTTGGGCCCCACTCGTTTCATGGGGTGCATGAGGCGATCTTTGTGATGGACGAACTTCCGGTAGGCCCGGCAGCGCACGCACGCCCGGAGCTGAGTGTCCGGCCCGGCGGTGTCGTCGCCCTCGACTCTGATAATGACGTTGTCTTTGATGTGTAGACGGAGCGGACACCGCCCTCCGCAGTCAAAGGCGGAGGTCGCCCTAACAATCTTGACCCCCGATGCCACATCCACGGTGTCTTGAGTAGCCATAAGTCCTCCGAAGGAATTCTTGTTGGTCGGCCTCGCCTGCATGCCGTCTGGCGCCCCCTCCGACAATGCGGCCAGCATAGCGCCAGCATAGCAAATTACCGGGTGGCGAACAACGATTGATCGCAGGTACAGCCAAGGCGCCCGCTCTTCGCCGTGCACCGTATACTTAATATATCCAGCCCAACTCTGAAAGCCCTTATAGTCGCCACGTTGGTTATCCATAGGCGGCAGAGCCGGGCGTGTTGGGGAGGGCCCAAGCCGTGTGCCGGATGCTGCGCCATTTTGTCATGCGGAGTACTGGACGGGAATATCGAGTTTATTTTGCATCCGTGGCATTTACTGGTCCTGGCCCTGTCTGCGTGGATCAAGCACGACCAGGTAAAGGTTAATGAATATCTGCGGGTCGAGAATCAGGTATTAGGGGAGAAACTCGGCTAAGGCCGCATTCTGTTGAACGACGAGCAGCAGCGACGGCTCGCCGTGAAGGGGAAAATCCTCGGCAGAATTAAAGACTGTTTGAAGTCGCGGCCATCGTGACGCCCGATACCATACTGCGCTGGCATCGGCAGTTGGTGGCCCAAAAGTGGGCGTGAAGGAGAGGTGTGTCTCCCAAGCGCCTACACGACGAAGCAAGCCATGCAAACGGCGCCTCATGACGCATGTCGATCGAAATCTCGCACGCCCAAGTATCTTATGCATTACAAGGCAAGGAATTTGAGCCTCGGCTGAGTTTTTGTCGAGTAGACTGGGGACTCCCGATGCTACAGGCCGATCTTCGTGTTCTCCGTTTTCCGCCTGGTTTCCCGGCGGCGCCACAATATCCCGGCCATACTTCGGTTCTACCCCAGCCCCTCACAGAAGCGGACAAGCGGCTTTCCCACATCCGGCTCTGATATTAGAAAGGACACGTATCGCGCGCGAACGAGACCAGCCGGTGGCATCCTGGTATCCTGACTCGTTGGAGGCCCGATGGTCATCGAGGGATCGTTCGATGCCGGATCGCCCCGGTTACATATTTGTCGAAAACATGCGCATCGATGTCGAGGCGTTACAAGCGCTGGCGCACCGGTGCGAGCCGCTGAAGTGCATCGGGCGTGAGCGCGGGTGTTGCGCGACGTATGAGGTGGTCGTGGCGCGCCGCGAACAGGGGACGATCGTCGGGGCCCTGGCCGAGGCGGCGCGATTCGCTCCTGCGCTGAAGACAGGCGGCGAATATCTGGATCCCTTCGAGGAGACGGAGGGCGGCTCGTGCCTGAACACCGATGAGGACGGGCGTTGTGTGTTTGCGTATGAGGACGCGCGTGGGGCGACGCTGTGCTCGTTGCATTCGGCGGCCCTGGATCTGGGGCTGCCTCCGGCGCG
>JASJYE010000493.1 GCA_030123645.1 Candidatus Hydrogenedentota bacterium
GTGCCGGAACGTCCGGCCTCGCCGGAACCACCGGTCTGGTATAGCAACGCGTAAAACGGGGAAGTTTCAGGGATTACTTATCTTTTCCGTCTCTTCCGATAATCATCTAGGTGGCCCCTCATTCGGGTGGTGGTGCTCTCGAGTTTTGAAAGAAGGCCGAGAGGCACAACCCGAGTAAGTTTCAGGGACGCCCATTAGGTGGCCCTAAAACTCCGGATAATCTTGTGCCTTGTTTTAAAAGTTAAATATTCTGACAATCATCTAGGTGGCCCTCATCCGAAGTATAGATTTTAGCCATGGCACTCGACCCGATGGGGGCGTCGAGGGACATTTGAAAGTCTCCTGTTCAGTACAACTTACAGGATGCCTTTGTTCAGATCGAGCTTTCCCTTGGCGATGTTGAGCCTGAGGATGTCGCTCGCTCCCTCGGCGAATCGCATGGACCGGACCTCGCGGTACATGCGCTCGAGCGGATGACCCTCGGTTAGGGCGTTGCCGCCTACCAACTGGATCGCGGCATCGACTATCCGTCCTGCAACCTCCGTGCAGTACACCTTGGTGCACATGACCTCGTTGACGTCGTTCTCGCCGCTTTCAACGAGGCGGGCGCTTCGGTAAAGCATGCTTCGCGCCGCATAGGCTTCGATTCGCATATCGGCGTAGCGCAGGCGGACGCCCTCGCGATTGCCGAGAGGAATCCCGCTGCGATGGGGCGACTGGATGTGTTCGGTCACGTATGCGATAGCCCATTGCATGCAGCCACAGGCTGTGGCCGAGAGTGCCAGCCGAACGGCCGAGATGTTCCCGAGCGCCCGCGGCATGCCTTCTCCGAGATTCCCGATGACGTGCCACCGGGGCACGCGGACCTCTTCGAAGCGAATGGCGGCGTGTTCGCCTCCCTCGATACTTCGAAACTTCCTCTCGATGGTGACGCCGGGCGCGTCGAGGTCGATGACGACCATGGCCTTGCCGCCCTGGCCTTCGGCGTCTGGCTCGATGCTGACCAAGGCTGAAACAAAGTCGGCTTCTGCGCCGCCGGTCACGAAGGACTTGCGGCCCGTGACGACAATCTCGTCTCCGTCTTGGGTAGCCCAGGTCGGGCGGGGTGCATCGTCCGGCTCGGTGAAGCCGAAGGAGCCCTGCTTCTCTCCGCGCATAAGTGGGTCCAGGTAGTGCTCTCGGAGCGCACCCGTGGCGGTGCCCAGCACGCCGGGCCCAGGTGCAAACACGTGGGAAGCCACGCGCAAGTTCGCAGCGGCAAGGATCTCGCGCACCACGGTCAAGGCCAGCGCTCCGACCTCAACGCCGCTGTAGCTTTTGGGATGAGTCATGGTGAAGAGTCCCGCTTCGGTGGACGCGGCAACAACCCGGTCTCGAAGGTCATGCCAATTCGCGCCAGAAGCCAGCTTCTCCTCTACGGGCACGAGAACGTCGCGAACAAAGGCTTCGGTCTTCTCCCGCAAGGCAACGAGAGGCTCAGGTAACATTTCCGGCATGATTGTCGTCTCCTGAAAGGTTCGCACCGAATACGAGGCCGGACGTTCCGGTGCCGCAGCGGCAACCTTCTTCGATCCGAGCGGCCTGTGACGCTAAGGTCTTCGCGATACCGAAATCAAGAACCCTATCGCTGTCCCCCGCAAATAATGGATCGTGAAGTATTCACGCGGCTTCGCTCCATTCGTAGCGATGATGAAGCCTGCCTTGGGGTGGCCCAAGGAAGACCGTTTTGGATGATTCTAAAGATCGATGTAGCTTACACAGCCGATGCTGTAAGTTCAATAATGCCAATACGTACGAATATTTGCGAGGGACAGGTGCGGAAATGGACAAGGTTTTTTCACCGGCTAGGCGGTGAAAAAACCTTGTCTATTCTGATACCCCAAAGCCATGCCCAGAATCGTATAGGATCGCGGGTTCGAATCCTACCCCCGCTAGCGTATAGAGTGACTCGGG
>JASJYE010000135.1 GCA_030123645.1 Candidatus Hydrogenedentota bacterium
CAAAATACATCGCACACAGCTCGTCGCGCGCTTCACGGTCTCCCCAGATCGCCATACCCGATAGAGCCGAGAAACTTACGGCTATGGATGCGTCCTTGCGCGCTACCTCGAGCAGCGGCATCACGTCGGGATGATCGATGTGGCCGATCAATGTGACGGCGCAGGCCCGAATCACGTGATTCTCAGATACCAAGAGCGGGGTCAAGTCGTCCATGTAGAGTGGCGTTAGGCGTTTAGCAAGACACTGCAGGATGAACAGGCGCGTTTCATTGCCGGTTTCCGGCGCCGCCATCAGATCGATGATTGGCGAGAGCGTTTTCGGACCCATGGAGGCCAAATGTTCAATGATGGCAAAGCGCCGGAAATCCGCTGTATACGTCGCAGGGTCCTGGGCCATCATGGTGAATTCTTCCACCAACTGCCCGACGTTAGACCCATTCAGGAGCTGCTGGACCTCCTCGGCACCCTCGCGTTCGCCTCCCGAACATCCGCCCAATCCCGCAACCAACATGACCCCGGTGGCCAGATTCGCGAAGAAAAACCGCATCACGCATGTCTCCTTGTCCCCGCTGAGAGGACATACTCACGAGCGCTTACACAGTCGCAAAAGCATATCAGATCGACGACGAAGAAATCTCACTTTCTAAACATAGCGTGCTGTATCGAACCATGGGCTGCCTCGAATACGCCCTCCCCTGGCAACGGTTGCAAATCAAGGGCCGATTTCGGGGGAATCGGGAGTTTCCTCTCCGGCCATTAGAGTCTTGGCCCTGTCAAAATCGCCTTCCGCCACCAGTATGCGCACGCCGTGGCCTAGGAGAAACGGCCCAAGCAACCCCGAGGCGTACTCGTCCAGAATCAGATAATCGATCCCAGCCGCATCAAACACGGACTGAAGGACCGCAACTTGCCCGGCGCCATAGAATTCACCTATTTTTGCGTAGCCGTCCATAATTATCGTCACTATACCCGCGGGGCGCGGCATGGACACCAGACAGCATGAGTCAAGGGCCGCCATCAGAATGCACGTCTTTTGGAACGCCGCCGTTCTGCGGAGTAGACTGACCTACATCTATCCGATGGTGCCAATTTCATGCCAGCTCTTCGAAATCCGATCCTCGCATTGATCGTCGCACTGTGCTGCGCGCATTCGCATGGTCTCAATGTGTTGGTTCAAACGACGGCGCGATCGGCCGCCGGTGAACCGGTCGGCGTGGTGCAGCAGATAGTCAACCTTGAATCGGGGAAAGCGATTCCAGGCGCGATAACATTGCCTGGAGCCGTGGCACTTCACCCGACGCGTTATACGGCCTCAGGCGCCTTCGGCATGGTGACCGTCGGCCCTCTAAGGGGTGGCGGACCGAAGGCCCCTAACGCGCGGACGGTCCTCGCGACCTTTCGCGCATCTCCTCTCGACAACATCGCGAACGATCTTCTTTCACGCCGGCGAGGATGGAAGATCACTGGCGCCATGCTCATTGAAGATGCATCGTCGCCCGGGGACACCATCGTGCTACTCGAACGCACCGAAGAGCCGGGCGAAGATGCAGGGAGGCTCACCATCCTTCACGGCGACCTGGCCTCCGGAAAATTCCCCGAGGACGCCTCAAGCACGTGGGACCTAGACGGCATTCCCATTGACGCTACCTTACTACCCGACGGCACGACCTTGGCCGTGCTCTGCGAAGAGCCCGGTACAGCGAATGCCTATCTACACCTTCGAAATGTCCTTAGCGCCGAGATCGTTGAGGACGCACTTGATCTGCGCTCTGGAGAGGGGCAGTTCGGGAGCGCGCCGGTCGCGCTCACAACCTCCCCTGGAGGGTCGCATCTAATCGTGCTGACCTCCGGCTACCAAATTCAACAGTCTTCAGGTGAAATCTCATCGTGGGTCCATGTGCTGGACTCCGCGACCCTATCCGAGCCAGAGCCACCTCGATCCTTGCCCGGCACGGCCCTCTTATCGGAAGATCCCTTACGCCCGGGCCATGGCGACAGTCTTTGGATAGCGACACGTTCAGCGGGCGCAGGTTTCGCCTACGCGACCCATCTAAAACTCATTGAGAACCGCTCGGAGCTCGCCGTCCATGTGTCGTTCAGCGGCGTGGATCAGCCATTAAAACTGGCCGTCGCCCCCAGCGGCTCTGCGGTTGCGGTTGCCGCCGCCGAGCGGCTCGAGGTTTGGCCGGACGGATCGCCAGGGGGCGCAGCACGGACCCGGACCTTCAAAGCCCCCATAGGATCCCTCGAGTGGTCGGCCTACGGAATTTTTGTCGGGGAAGGCGGCCGCATATATCGTTTGGACCCGGAAACCTTGGCCACGTGGAGCAGCGTGCAGCTTCAGACGGGGCACGTAAGCGAAATTCGGCCACTGCCCGAGGCCGGCAAAGACGATCTGGACGGCGATGGGCTTTCGCGCGCGGCCGAGGTGGCGCTCGGCACTTCGGTTGACTCTCCCGATACCGACCGAGACGGCATTCCGGACGGAGTCGACCCTGAACCACTCGTCCCTTCGCCGCGTTTACAATTGCCTGCCGCCGTGACCTTGAGAGGCGAGGCGGCCGGCATCGAGGCGATTACGTTTTTGCTCGACGAGCAACAAGCGTCTCCTTTGGACGTGAGTTACGATCAGAACGCTATGCGCTGGCTGAACGTGAGGTCGGAGGTGTTGTCTTTCCAGCCCCCTCGCCTAACCTTTAGTCTCGACCCGACCCGCTATCCATCCACTGAGGATGAGTGGGTGTCCGGGGTGATTACCGTGCGTCTCGCTGGAACACGCCCGGGAACTCAAGCCGCCGGAAGTCCCGCCCGCATCGTGGTGGACGTCGCACCGTCCCGTGGCCGGGTGCGGCGCGTGCTGTGGGTATGGTCCGAACGCGAAGAGGCCCATTCACTCCGATCGCCCACTTCCGCCCAACGATTTTCGGAACTGGCAGAGATGCTCGCAGGGCCACCGTTTCACTATAGCCATCAAGGGGTCTGGGGGCCCTTCGAGGAGCCCCTGGAACCTTACGACGCCGTGTTTCTCACAATGGAAGCCGCTATCGAAGGTGCCCTGACCCGACATGTCATACTCGACTACGTGGCCCACGGCGGCGCCCTCCTGTTCATTGCCGGTCTAGACGAAGCGCGGGCCTCGGAAGGCATCGAGCGCTGGCTCGAGCCTGCGGGCATAACGCTCGTGGCGAGTAGTGAGGTGCAGGGTACCTTTGAAAGTGCGCAGAACCACGAAGTGGTGCGCAATTGGGACAGCTTCTCAATTCGAGGCGCATGTGAGATCCAGGCGGATGAAAATGTAACGATAGCTGTGCCCGTATCTGAAGAGGGCCGCGGGGCTGTACTCGCCCTACGCGATTTCGGTTTCGGGCGAATTGCCGTCTTAGCCTCCGGTACTCCCCTTGAAGATCGCGCCATTCGCGAACCGAAACACGCCCGCTTCGCAGGAGACCTCTTTCGCTGGCTGGTTTCAGGCCGATACGCCATTCAAGACCAGGACGCCGATAATCTACCCGATTACATCGAAGATGCGGACGGAAATGGCGACGTAAACGCCGGTGAAACGGATTTTCTAGATGCCGACTCCGACGACGACGGGATCCCAGACGGGGCCGAGGACGTAAACGGAAATGGAAAAGTGGATTTGGGAGAAACGAACCCGCGCAATCCTGATTCAGACAGCGACGGGATCCTCGACGGCGCCGACGCCTTTCCCTTACCGCCGCTGGGCATGCCGCAGATAACGAGTCTTGACCCGCAAAGCGGACCCGCGGAAGGCGGCACATTCGTTGAACTCTACGGTCTGAATTTCACCGCCAATTCCGCCGTTTGGTTTGGCGACCAGCGCTCGGAGACAGTGCGCCTGGTCGACGCGGGCCATCTCATCGCCGTCGCCCCCGCCAGTCAGGTCGACAGCGCCGAGGCGCTCGTAACGATTCGGGTGGAGGATCCGGCGAGCGATGGCGAGGCCCATCTGCCCTCGGCATTCCGCTACACGCTACGAAGCCAAGTGGGACTTGGAATGGATTTGCTTCGCGTTACCCGCCGCCAGTACCAAACGTATTCGGGAGCAATGTCGATTGTGCTCGATGCCCCAGACATCAAGGTCGGACGCGTTGAACTCAGCATATTCGTCAGCCCGGTCGGCGCCATCGACATCGACAGAATCCGGCTCGTCGCCAGCCCGCAATTGCGCGCCGCGCATCGGACGGTGTCTATGAGGGGCTCTTCTCCGTCCTCGTTTCGCGTTGTCTTGTCTCCCGGCTTACCCTTGTCGGGCCGATTGAATTTGTACACGGTGCAGTGGTCTACCTCTAGAGGGCTGGACGAGTCTCAGCTGCGATTCGAGATCCGCTTTCCCTTTGTTGCCGCACAGATGGGAGGGGCTGCGAAGGTGACGACCCACCCCCTCAGCGTAAACCTGCTTCGGCCGGCCGTTCCACGGTTTCCTCCGGGCTAGAATCTCGATCAAAGCCCATTCAGCACCTTCGAGCGCACACCCGGCGCTCTTCTTGGTACAATGCGGCGGATACTTGAAAAAGCGGAGACGTATTTTGCCGGAGGCCTGGACGCTCACATTCAACAACCTGTTTTTTCCGATCTTCTGCCGTCAGTGTCAATATCCCTTGC
Source organism: Candidatus Hydrogenedentota bacterium (assembly GCA_030123645.1). Lineage (GTDB taxonomy): Bacteria > Hydrogenedentota > Hydrogenedentia > Hydrogenedentales > JASJYE01. Next base: position 4,627 of record JASJYE010000135.1, read on the forward strand.
TGACCCAGGAGAACGGCTACTTCTGTCCAGAGTGCTGGGCACTGTCAACACGCCTCGAGCCGCCATTCTGTACCGTGTGCGGCCGGCCACAGGCGGCACGCCTAGGGTTTGGGGCCGTCGAGAATTTTCCATGCCCGGCCTGCCGCGCCGCTCCCGCGCCGCCATACCGCCGGGTCTTCGGCGCGGTGGCCTACGAGGGCGCGATCGCCGAAGCGATCAAGCTCTTGAAATTTCATGACCGTGGGCGCATAGCGCACCTATTGGCAGAGATCATGGCCGCGTTCGCTGAGCGAGAGATGAACTGCGGCCAATACGATGACCTCGTGCCCGTTCCCTTGCACCGGGTCCGCCGCCGCGCCCGCGGCTTTAACCAAGCGCAACTCCTGGCGAAAGAGCTTCTACCCCTGTTCCCGCGGGCCCGTCTGAACCAGTCCTTGTCGCGGATCCGGCCTACACGGACCCAGAGTACCATCAAAGACCACAAGGAGCGCCTGCAAAATGTCGTTGGGGCTTTTGCGGTCGACCGAGAGGAAAATTTCGACGGCAGGACGGTCCTGCTCATAGACGATGTCGTAACCTCAGGCGGCACCGTGTCCGAGTGCGCGCATGCGCTCCTTCGGGCTGGCGCCGTACACGTCGACGTTCTGGTTGCCGCGCTGCCCATCGAAGATTCCGAGTCGCGCCCAAAGCAAGGCCGCCGCGAGGACGCGCGATCGATTTGGTCGCGTTTCGTCACGCGTTAAGGAGCCGCGAATGGTTTTGAAAGAATGTTTCGGCCAACTGGCCAATCTAAAGATTGCGCGTAATAACAGCACGCGAAAACACTACCTGCGCGTCGATGACGAAAAATTGAAGGAATGCGACCAGTGCCCGCTTTTTAGTAAGTGCATGTTTCTGCGCTATAACGAGCTGATGAAGGAACTGTTGCAGATGATTGATGAAGCGGGAGGCCAAGACCAACACCCTAGGCTTTAACCCGCATCGCTCACCGGGTTCCCACTCCGGCGGCGGTGCCCTATTTTACATCCGCTAAAAATTGTTTTACGAACGCAGTCAGTCCATTAAGTTTTTTAAGCTGGACTTGCCTAAAGTCCAGCGATCGAAGCTTGTCTTTCGCCTCATACTCGTCCTTGGCGATTACCGTGCCCTCTTCCGTGAAATCTTCGCGCCCAAGCGTAACCTTGTACCTATAGACTGACACTGTCTTCTACTCCTGACTTTAACAATCACTTCCCCGTCAGTACCCGTACCCCTTCCCGTCGTGCTTTGAATCGTATAATGTCTTGTGAATTCATGTCGCTTGACACGCGATTTTAAATTTTTGTAATCGCAATTCACAACGCGCGAATGCGTATCATAACGCCTGAGTCTGAAGGAGTCTAGGCTAAACAGTGATCCTAAATCTAGTCTCGAATTGGAGTCTGGGAGCGGCCAAGCATCCTCGTCGGCGCCATTGCTGCCCTCGTTTTTCAAGTCCGGTCTTTCGTGCGCGATGAACTATCAAGTTATCTACTAGGTTAGGGCAGGCCTTTAAGAACACTGTATCTCCTAATAACCACGTTTCTAAATTTCTCCTATACTATTGATAACTAGCGAGTTATCACAAGTCGTTCGCACTTCCGCGCCGAACCTGGCTGCAGCAATCCACGCACGAGCGGAACTCGAGCCTACGTATAAACTCTAATTCTGCGTTAACAAGCCTGCGGTTCTAACGCCGGGGCTACCCTCTATTCAGACGAGATACAATGCATCTGCACGACCGCCGGCAAAAATGCAGGCCTCCCAAAATCTCTATTCCCTCGAGGCGCCTTCACGAATACAGTCCTTCAGACGCCCGGGCGTTGCGCGCTTGAACAAGGCTGTGCTTTACTCCACGGAATAGCTAAATAGCCGAACATCAGTCTCGGACATTCTTGGTTGCAGTATCAAAACTGGACAGTGACGCTCCCATGCTAATATTGCTTGTGCGACGAGTTGAACTTCCTACACAGTTGTCTATAGTGCCGTGATCGAGGTTGATGTTCGCTTATTTAGTTCCTGTGTCGGAAGCATACTATCCATGTCATTCCCGCGAAGGCGGGAATGA
>JASJYE010000494.1 GCA_030123645.1 Candidatus Hydrogenedentota bacterium
CCGCGCGCCCCGGCGAAGATGAATCGGCGAAAAAGCCGTCCTCCGACTGATTCACGACGAAAAAATGGTCCTCGTCCTCTCACTGATTTCTCGATTCAAGCGTTGACCGCATCTCTTAAGACCTTTACAATCGCGACCATTGGCCGTGTGGATCGTTATACTCGAATATGAGGATTAGCCATGTCTGATGAATCTCAGCGAGCCAAGGCCGAAGCAGGCCCTACAGAGCAGGAGCCCCGGCAGAAAAACATCGAGGCGGGTCCGCGTATGTGGCCCGCGGCCCTCATCGTGCTCGCGCATCTGGCCGCCATCGCCTACTCGATTCAGGCCCCAACCTTGATGCTAAACCTAATTGGCTTCGCGCTCGCACCCATCATCGCGATGGTGCTGCTCTCCATCTGGTGGCTGAGGGCGAGACAAGTGCCCCTTAAAGAGCGCTTGGCCGGTCTTGCGCTTTTTGCCGCGGTCCTTGGCGTGATCTTCATCTCACAAGAAGCCTACGGCGAAATGCTGCTTATGATCGCCGCTCCCGCCATAACGACCGGCGTCGTCGTACTTCTACTGATGACATCCCGGCTTCGATGGCCCCTTCGACGATGGCTGGCCGTGGCGCTGATGATTGGCATCGCAGCCCTTTGTACGGCTGCGCGTGTCGACTACGTTCGCGGCGATATCCTACCCGTCCTGGCATGGCGATGGAGCCCGACCACCGAGGAGCTCTTCGCGGATTGGGTGCAGACCCCCTCAGAACATGTCGAACCCCTCACGCTTCCTTCACAACCGCGACCCGGGGATTGGCCGGAGTTTCGTGGGCCGGCACGGGACAACCGCCTCGCCGGCACGACCTTCGCCACCAACTGGGACGAAACCCCCCCGCGCGAAGTATGGCGCCGCCGCGTCGGACTGGGCTGGTCGTCGTTCTCCGTGATAGGCGATTACATCTTCACCCAGGAACAGCGCGGTCCCAATGAGGTAATCGTATGCTACCGCGCCGATACAGGGGATGAGATGTGGGTCAACCTCGTCACGGAGCGCTTCGATGACGCAATGGGCTCAGGGCCCCGTGCCACGCCGACTTTCAACGAAGGAAGGCTCTATACCTTAGGCGCGACAGGCATTCTGCTGTGTCTGGACGCTTCGACGGGAGAAACCCTCTGGAAACGGGACCTCAAGACGGACACCGGCGCCAAGATGCCGCGTTGGGGTTTCGCGAGTTCGCCGCTCGTGACGGGAGACCTCGTGATCGTCTTCTCAGGGGGACCAGGCGGAAAAAGCGTTGCCGCCTACGGCCGCGACTCCGGCGATCTGGCCTGGACCGCGGGAGATGGAACGCATGGGTATAGCTCTGGACATCTGGCGCGTATCGCAGAAGTCCCCCAGATACTCATGACGAGCGACATCGGGATTCAATCCTTCGTCCCCGAAACCGGCGACGTACTATGGGAACACCGTTGGGTCATCAGTACCAAGGCCAATCCGCGCTGTGTCCAACCGCTCGTCGCCGATCCTCTCACTGTCATGATAGGCACCGCGGGCGGCAAGGGCACCCGCCGCTTACGGATCGACAAGGTCGAAGATTCCTGGATTGTCGAAGAACAATGGACGACCAGGCGATTTCGCCCCTACTTCAACGACTTCGTTTACCATAAAGGATATTGCTACGGATTCGACGGGAGACGCTTCACCTGCATCGACGCAGAAACAGGAGAGACTCAATGGAAGGGGGAGCGATACGGCGGGCAAGTGCTGCTCCTGCCGGACATGGACCTGCTCCTCGTATTAAGTGAAAAGGGGAACGTCGTTCTCATCGAGGCAACGCCGGACGCGCACAACAAAATTGCCCAATTCAAAGCCTTGAGCGGGAAAACGTGGAATCATCCCGTAATCTCCCATGGGAAATTATATGTTCGAAACTCCAAAGAAGCCGCCTGTTTTGAATTGACAATCTA
>JASJYE010000136.1 GCA_030123645.1 Candidatus Hydrogenedentota bacterium
AAAACGAAAGCTGGTGGCGCAAGATCAAGAGCGGTGAGTTTCTCGAATACTACAAGAAGCAGTACGAAACACGCTGAGCCCTTCTTAGGCGGATCTCCTTGCGAACTCGGCTCAGGCTCTCCAGTTTGACTAATCTAGCAGCAAGAGTCGATTAAGTGCGCAAGATAATTATTCTGCTAATATCTCGACAATTTCGGGGCTTATTTGCTGTGGTTTTCGTCCACATCATGATATTTCTCTGCATTTCAGCAAATATGCTATCATGAAGTGCCTTTGGGAATTGCAGGGGAGGCAAGTTCTATGAAGACGGTCAGGGAAATTCTTGGGGGGCGAAGGCCCTATTGGGTGGCTGCGAGCTGGCCGGTCCGGCGGGTCGTGGAATACCTGTGCGAGAAGCATGTGGGCGCGGTGCCGGTCGTTGAGGCGGACGTGGTGGTCGGGGTGTTTTCGGAGCGTGACCTGATGCGGCGGGTGGTGCTGCCGGGGCTGGATCTCGATGTGGCGGGCATCGCGGAGGTAATGACGCCGGAAGTGATCTATGTGGAGCCGGACGAATCGTATCTCGCGGCGAAAGAGCTGATGCTGAAGCAGAACATTCGGCACTTGGTGGTGAAAGACGCGCAGGGAGAGCTGAGCGGTTTTGTTTCCTTGCGGGAGTTGTCAGAGACGGCCCTTGAGGAGGCGACCTCGCTCATCACGAAGCTCAACGATCAGTACTACCGCACGCCGGGTTAGAGCACCTTAAGCGGTCGCCGTATGAAGTGGGGGTTGTTTTGCCCCTTCAGGGCTCGGAGCAACTGTAGGATGGGCTTCAGCCCATGCTGATTCCGGAGCTGCCGCCAAACCTATCCGAGAGGCCAACGGGTGCCACCGCCAAACTTGCTTGGGGGTGTACCGTGTTGGCGTCGAACGCATCCCCAAACAAGTTTGGCGGTGGCACCCATTTTATCCATACCAATCGGAAGGTGCGACCTCTCCGAGTGGAAGTCTAGCCCGACTTCAATCGGGGTATCCAGCGTGGGGTGGATTCGCAGTAGCGGACGTATTCGTCGCCGTATGTTCGGCGGAGGGCGGGTTCTTCGTAAAGCAGAACGAAGGTGTTGAAGACGGCGAAGAAGAAGGCCGTGTAGATGAGGATGAGGCCGCTGCGGAACCAGAGTGCGTCGCCGAGGAGCATGTTGAGCACGCCGAGGTACATGGGGTTGCGGACGTAACGGTGCAGACCTTCGATGACGAGTTTCTCGGTGGGATGGGTGGGCGCAGGTGTGCCGCGGCCGATCAGCGCGAAGGCGCCGGCGGCGGCGAGGTAGACGATGATGCCGAGGATGATGGCTAAGATGCCTAGGTATCGCCCCAGATCAAGGTTAAGGCTGAGGGCGTCGTAGTTGCGTTGAATGAGATAGGGAATGAGCCCGGCAACGGTGCCTGGAACGATGATCGTGAACAGAAGGGTTTGAAGTAGCGGCTTCACAATCCGTTCTCCCCGTCGAAACTTAGCGTCCTTGCGCCGCAAAAAGCAAGCGGGCTTCGTAGGAGAAGGGCTGTCCATCGCCTTCCAGATGCCATGGCTGCCGTGGCATCGAAAAAGGTGGGACATCGACGGGCATTTGATGTAGAATGTTTGGGTTCGGCTGTACTCGAAGGAGAAATGTGCTGGAAAGATGGAGCGCCATGGCGCGTAGAGAGAGGAGCATCGGTATGTTGACTCGAATGAGTGTGCTGTTAGGGCTTGTGGTATGCGTGTGTGCGTGGACGGGTCCCGTGGCGGGGCAGACCTGGGACCATGTGCATTTGACGGTATCGGACACGGAGGCGGCGGCGGAGTGGTATGGCGAGCACTTCGGGGGGAAGGTCGCCAAGAGTGGCGAATTCGATGCGGTATGGTTTGGGACCAATCTGGTGAAGTTTAGGGGCGGCAGTGCCGAGGTATTGGGAAGTGACGGCTCGACGGTGGAGCACATCGCTTTTTCGGTGGAAGATGTGAAGGCTAAGGCTGATGCGCTCGAGGAGGCCGGTGTCGAGGTGAGCGGAGTGAACCGCCGGAAGCCGGACACCAGGTACGCCACGGACCCCTGGGGTACGAAGATTGAACTTCTGAAGGACGAGGACCTCATGGGTTTCCATCATGTGCTCTTGAAGTCTACGCTAGCGAGCGATACAGTGGACTGGTACGTGACGATCTTCGGCGGTGAGCCGGAGAACTTCAAGGAGGCCGTGAATTTAAAGGCGATCCGCTACGGGGACATGTACCTGTTCGTTAAGCGGGCGGTGCGTCCTGCCGCATCGACGGAGGGCCGGTCGGTGGACCATTTGGGCTGGCGTGTTAAGGATTTCGACGCGACCATCAAGAAATTGAAAGGCTTGGATGTCAAGTTTCTGATGGAACCGATGGAGCACGGCGATCGTATGATCGCCTTTATCGAGGGTCCGGACGGGGTGAAGATCGAAATCGTCGAGGGCGTAGGCGAGTAGGCGTTCTCAGAAGTCGTCGTCGCAGACGACGTCGCCCGCGAGTTCGGGGTGTTTCGGTGTGACCGTCTTGTAGAACTCGGCGATTGTTTTCATGTCCGTTTTGATGTCGCCTGTGGGCATGATCGTCGGGCCGGCACCCGCCGTTTTGTGCTTGTAGTCGATAAACGTGAGTAAGATGCACACGCTGGCTTCCTGCGCGACCCGCTAAAAGCCGCTTTTCCAGCGCGTGGCCTTGCTGTGCGTACCTTCGGGCGCCAGGCCGAGCACGGCGATGTCGCGGTTCATAAGGGCTTCGGTAATTTGCTTGACGAGGCCCTCGGGCGCTTCGCGGTCGATGGGGATGCAGCCGAGCCACTTCAAGATTCCGCGAAAGGGCCAGCGGTAGATGGCCTCTTTGGCGACCCACGCGACGCGGCGGCGCTCGAGTGCGTAGCGCATCACGAGTGCGATGAAGCCGTCCCAGTTGGACGTGTGGTGCGCGAACACGGCGACGGACTTGGGCACGTCCGGCGGCCCGCCCACGAATTGCCAGCCTATGGCGCGCAGGACTAGACGCGCGATGGGGCGCAAGAAGGGGTTGACGCGTTTCGCTCTGTCGCCTCTCCGGCTCATGAGGCAGGCCCCCGTGTTTAGACGTGCGGGAATTGGCGCGCGCCCGTCACCACCACTATATCACACAGAACCCGTCCCCGCCGCCGGGTCCCTCACTTGTGTAGCGTTAGGGTGTGAGGGACAGGTCTTTGTAGCTGATGCGGCCGAGGTTGTTGGATTTCAGGCCTTGAAGATTGGGGGACACCAGGTAGGCGCGGGTCTGGTGGTAGACGGGGGTGATGGGGGCGTCGCTGAGGAGGATGCTCTCGGCGGAATTGTAGAAGTAGTTGCGCTCATCGATTTTCCGTTCCGCCGCGCCGCGCCGCAGGAGGTCTTCGTAGGCGGGGTTGTTGAACCCGGTGCGGTTGTTCCCCGTGTTCGAGAAGAAGATTTCAAGAAAGTTCGAGGGGTCGGGGTAATCGGCGGCCCAGAACGATCGGGCGAGGTCGTAATTGAGGGCGATCATGTTCGAGAGCCAGGTTTTGCCGTCTTGTGTCTGGAGCTGCACGGCGATGTTCAATTCTTTCTTCCACATGTTTTGCACGGCTTCGCAGTAGATGCGGACGTTGTCGTTCGTGTCGTGCAAGAGCGTAACTTCCGGAAAGCCGCGGCCGTCGGGATAGCCCGCTTCGGCGAGCAAGCGGCGGGCTTCGCCGGGCGCATACCGGGGTCCGGATGCAGCCGTATCCGCGTGATAGGTGTAGCCGCCCGTATTGGGGGGCGTGAAGGAGGTGGCGGGTTCCTGTCCACCCTTGAGGACCCGGCTGACGATCGTATCGCGGTCTATGGCGAGGGCGAGCGCGTTGCGCACGCGGGGGTCGTCGAAGGGTTTGCGGGTCGTGTTGAATCGGATGAATTCCGTTGCGATGTAGGGATCGATGCGGATGAGTTCGGGGTGATCGCGCAGGTAAGTGGGGATTTTAGTCAGCGGGACGCCGTAGGTGAGGTCGATCTCGCCGGCGCGGAAAATGCGCTCCTCAACGGTGGGGTTCTGGATAGGCCTGAAGACGATCGTTTCGAGTTGCACGGCGTCGCGGTCCCAGTAGTGGGGGTTTTTGCTGACGACGATTTCCTTGTTGGGCGACCATGCGGTCAGCGTGAAGGGGCCGTTCGAGACGAGGTTGCCGGGGCGTGTCCAGTGCGTGTCGCGCTCGAGCATGCCGCCGTGGGCCTCGATCGTGGCCTGGTGTACGGGATAGAAGGTGAAGTGGATCTGTAGCGCAAAGAAATAGGGCGTCGGCGCGCGAAGCGTGACCTCGAGCGTGCGATCGCCGAGGGCGCGGACGCCGACTTCGGAAAAATCGGTGAGGTCGCCGCGGTTAAAGGCCTCGGCGTTTTCGATCGGGTAGAGCATGTAAGCGTATTCGGCGGCGAGGCCGGGCGAGAGGATCCGCCGCCAGGAATAGACGAAGTCGTGGGCCGTGACGGGGTCGCCGTTGGACCATCGGGCGTCCTTGCGTAATTCGAACACGTAGACCGTTTCGTCGAGCGAAACATACCACTCCTCTGCGACGCCGGGAACGGGTTGCATGGTTTCGAAGTCGATATTGACGAGGCCCTCGAACATGGAGGACAAGAGACGCTCTTCGATGAGGCCTGTCACAATTTGCGGATCCAGGGACTTCGGCTCGCCGCCGCTGCCCATGCGCAGCGTGGTCGCCTCGTCGCGCGCCGGCGCGGATGAATCGGAGGAACATGCGGCGAGAACCAATACCCCCAGACCCATCCAGCACAGGGCGCGAAGGCCGTGGGCCGTGTAGATCGCTCTTGGCATGCGTGTATTATAGCCGCTTGTGCTCTTGAAAGCCCCGGCCGGTTTCGCCCCTTCAGGGCTTGGTCGATACGAGGTCTGTGTTACGCGGAGCCTTGTCCGGGCTAAGTATCCGCCGGTTATGCCGGCGGATACTTACTGCTCCGTGCTGGTTGCGCCCATGCGCTTCGCCTCGAAGTGCATGTAGACGTGGAAGACGTTGGCGAAACGCACCGCGCCGAAGAGGGCCGAGTAAGGTTTGATGTTGAAATCTCTCAGCTCGAGCGGAAATGCCGCGTCGAAAGTCAGGCGATCGCCTTCGAGGGCGATCGTCGCGGGGAAGGTCGCCTCGACTGTCTTGCCGTGCATGTTGATGCCGATGGTCATCTGGTGCGTATGGGGATCGCCCGCCGCGGGTTCTGCAAGTTTCTCGATCCCGAGGCTATTCACGCTGACCTGGGGATACTTGGCGGCGTGCAGGAATTTTTCCGAGAGGACAACTTTTCGGATTTTGCGCTGCCGGGACGGGGAGGGCGCTTGCAGCGGTTTTTTCGTGGCCCCGGCCTCGAGGATCGACGGGCCCCAGCGCCGCACCATCTCGGCTCCGGCGACCTGGATGTCTTCGGCGTCGTAGCGAAGGCTGAAGGTGGCGTATTCCATGGTTGGGTTGATCGCGATGTCGATGGCGTATTCGCCGGGGTAGGTGAGGGGATCGACGATGAGAATCGAGGCCACGCCGCGTTTATGGTTGATGAATCCCAGGAGGGATGTCTCCTTGTCGACGATGAACTTGTCGGCGGATGCGAGGGGCGTGAGCACTACAAGAAGGGCAACAGAGACGAGCGTGGTGTTGTAGCGCGTACAATGCATGGCGATTTGATTTGTGGCCTCCTAACTCTTAGGGTAACACGAAGGTCCGGCGCGATGGGATTGCTGTGATGACGGCCATGGAGGAGCTTTGAGATGGAGATTCGCTTACGAGATGGCGTTCCGGCGGATGCGGTGCGTTGTGGGACGATTTGTTATGAGGCTTTCCGGTTGATTGCGGAGGCGCACGGATTTCCGCCGGATTTTCAGTCGGGGGAGGCGGCGCTCAAGACGCTGACGCGGTTGCTGGATAATCCCGGGTTTTACGGGGTCGTCGCGGAAGTGGACGGGCAGATTGCCGGCAGCAATTTTCTGGATGAACGCGGATCCGTCGCCGGGCTGGGTCCGATTAGCGTGGATCCCGCAGAGCAGAACAGCGGCGTCGGGCGGTTACTAATGCAGCACATGCTGGACCGCGCGGAGGAGAAGGGCCTCGACGGGGTGCGGCTGTTTCAGTCGGCGTATCACAACCGCTCCTTGAGCCTATACGCGAAGCTGGGCTTCGTGGCGCGGGAACCGGTGTCGGTGATGCTGGGCGAAGCCGTGCGGCTGGAGATCGCGGGCTTTGAGGTCCGTCCAGCAACGGAGGAGGACGCCGAGGCCTGCAATGCGGTCTGCCGGCGGGTGCATGGGCTCGATCGCGCCGGCGAGTTTCGCGACGCGATGCGCTGGGGCCGGCCGCTGGTGGTCGAGCATGAAGGGCGGGTGACGGGTTATGCGACGACGCTGGGATCTGCGGGGCATGCGGTCGGGGAGACGAACGAAGAGATTAAGGCGCTGATTGGCGCCGCTACGGCGTATCGCGGGACGGGGATCATCGTGCCGACGCGAAACGCGGACTTGTTCCGGTGGTGCCTGGAACATGGACTGCGGATCAGTTTTCCGGGGACGATGATGAGCGTCGGTTTCTACAATGAGCCGCAAGGGGGCTATCTCCCCTCAAGCCTCTACTGACCTACTTTCTTTCTTGGAAAAGAAAGAAAGTAGGCAAAGAAAGAACCGTAATG
>JASJYE010000495.1 GCA_030123645.1 Candidatus Hydrogenedentota bacterium
CGGAACCACCGGTTTGGTATCGGAACCACAGGAGAATTCAACATGCCGAAACTGGCCAAGCGCGTTGCAGCCTATAGCGAAAAAGTGGATCACAATACTCGCTACGCCCTGCCCGAAGCCGCCGCGGGCGTCAAAGAGTGCGCCTCGACGAAGTTTGACGAAACGGTAGACTTGGCTTTCTTTCTTGGCGTCGATCCGCGCCACGCGGACCAGATGGTGCGCGGGTCGGTCTCGCTGCCGCACGGGACAGGCAAGAAGGTCCGTGTCGTGGTCATCTGCAAGTCGGAGGCTCAGATCCAGGAGGCACAAGACGCCGGAGCCGACGAAGTCGGCGCGGCTGAGCTGGTGGAAAAGATCTCGGGTGGCTGGACGGACTTCGATGCGATGGTGACGGCGCCGGACATGATGGGCCAGGTGGGTAAGCTCGGAAAAATCCTCGGCCCGCGCGGCCTGATGCCCAGCCCCAAGGCCGGCACCGTGACGCCGAATGTGGGCCAGGCGGTGTCGGACATCAAGAAGGGTAAGATCGACTACCGTGTCGACAAGAACGCGAACATTCACGTGCCGGTTGGGAAGGTCTCTTTTACGAGAGAGCAGATTACCGAGAATGCCGCGTCCGTCATCGAGTCGATCATCAAGGCGCGTCCCTCCGCGGCAAAGGGGACCTATTTAAGGAGCTGTACGATCAGCAGCACGATGGGACCGGGCTTTCGGCTCGACCTCAATTCGCTCTTGCTGAATTATTCTGGTAAGTAACGGCGGCGTGACAAGGTGCGGTATTCTGGGCCCGTATAAGGGTCCATGGGAGTTAGTTCGCGATGCGAAAATCCAAGGGGGGGGTCCTCTTTACCTCTGAATCGGTCACCGAAGGGCATCCGGACAAGGTCGCCGATCAGATCTCGGATGCGATCCTCGATGCAATGCTCGAACAGGACCCGATGTCGCGCGTAGCCTGCGAGACCCTGGTCAGCACGGGCCTGTGCGTCGTGTCCGGTGAAATCACGACCAAGGCCGATGTCGATATCCCCGCCATTGTGCGTAAGACCATCTGCGACATCGGATATGTCGGGGGGGACTCCGGCTTCGACGGGAACACGTGCGCCGTCATGATCGCCATCGATGAGCAGTCGGCCGATATCGCCCAGGGCGTCGACGTGGGCCACGGCCTCCATAAGGAACAAGGCGCCGGGGACCAGGGCATGATGTTTGGTTATGCCACTGATGAAACGCCGGAGCTGATGCCGCTGCCCATAATGCTCGCGCATAAACTCGGCCTGAGGCTCTCCAAGCTCCGCAAGAACGGCACGCTGCCCTGGCTCCAGCCCGATGGCAAGTCGCAGGTCACCGTCGAGTACGTTGACGACAAACCCGTGCGCATCGACACCATTGTCATTTCGAATCAGCACGCGCCCAACGTTTCTCAAGCGAAACTCAAGAAAGCCATCATCGAACAAGTCATCGAACCCGTGCTGCCTAAGAGATATGTGAATGGCACTGTCAAGTACTTCATCAACCCGACGGGCCGCTTCGTCGTGGGTGGGCCCACCGGCGATTGCGGACTCACGGGACGCAAGATTATTGTCGACACTTACGGCGGGATGGGCCGGCACGGCGGCGGCGCGTTTTCCGGCAAGGACCCGTCGAAAGTCGACCGATCCGCCGGATACATGGCGCGCTACATTGCCAAAAACGTCGTTGCGGCGAAGCTGGCTAGCCGCTGCGAGGTGCAGCTCGCCTATGCGATCGGCGTGGCGAAACCCGTCTCCATCAACGTGATGACCTTCGGCACCGGCAAGATTAACGACGATCGGCTGTCCGACATCGTCAAGGGCCACTTCGACTGCCGCCCCGCGAGCATCCTGAAGCAGCTCAAACTGCGGAGGCCGCAATACCAGCAGACCGCATCCTATGGCCATTTCGGACGCAAGGCCTTC
>JASJYE010000496.1 GCA_030123645.1 Candidatus Hydrogenedentota bacterium
ATGAGCGTTGCCGTTGTCTTTGCTATTCATCAATCGGAAATCCGTGATGAACCAATGAGTTTGGGGGTGTCTTCGAAGCCAACACGATACACCCCCAAGCTCCGCTTGGCGGTGGCACCCTTTGCCGGCCGACGGCGCAGTAGCAGCAAACGGACCGATATAAACTTTGAGTGCTCTAGACTACGAATATTTCACTTGCCTCGCGTGCGGCACGATACAAGCCTCCGCCGCCGCCAACAAACTAGCCGGACTGGACGGGCCTCTTCCGGGGCGGTGCTTTGGTGAATTTCCCTGCCTTGATGTAGCGCACGCAGACCTTGACACGGTGGACCGTGCCGTTTTCATCGATGATGCGGATTTTTTGCAGGTTGGGTTTCCAGCGGCGCTTTGAAATCCCGGTGACGTTCTGGCCGATGCCGCCTTTTTTCTTGGCCTTACCGCGCCGGACGATACGCTTGCCCACGTGGGGGCGCCTGCCGCTGTAGTCGCACTTTATTGCCATCACGGACTCCTGCCGGGGTGATTGGCCGACACACCTTGTCGTGCTATACTTTCAAAAGGAACCCGCAGAGAGTACCACATGCCCCCCGATTCGTTCAATTTGCGCCGTATTGAGGGTGCCTCCACGCTTCGCCGGGCATGCGATCGCGCCGGCATCCAGATACGACTACGACTACGGCTCGCCCTGAGTTGCGTGCTGATACCTGTGTTGAGCTGGACGCTCGCCGGATGCGCGAGCTTGGGCGAAGGCGTCGAATCGGCGTCGCTGCCTGAAGGCGCACCGTCCGCCATCGAGATTTTGCAGGACCTGGCGGCCAACGACCAGCAAATTGAAAACTTCAGGGGCGCGGGGACCTTCATTCTCGAGTCGCCCGAGTTCGACGCGATAAAAAAATTCCGCGGTCGCATCATGTTTCGCCGCCCGGCGGACCTGTACATTCAGGGGAATCATCGCGTTACAAACGTTCCATTATTCAAACTGACCTGTGTGGGTGAGGAATTTCTGATGGAATTTCCCGGTAGCCGGGACCAGAGCTTTTACCAATTGGCAGGCGAGAACTTCGAGGATGTCCCCTTTTCTGTTTCGCCTTCGGACATCGCGCGCGAGATGTTTCTTCCCGAGGCGTGGGGCGAGTTGGGTCGGAAGGACGCCCGCGTGGTTGGCTTCGATCCTGAGCGAAACGTCGCAACGCTCTCGATCGGGCCACGTGCGGCTCCACGGCGCAGGATCGAGGTGACGCGGCTCAATCCAGAGCGGCCGAGATGGGTAGTCGTGCGCAACCTGCGCCTGAGCGAGGCGGGGCGCGTTCTTGCCGATACACGTCTCGACGACTACAGCGCCATCGACCTGGCCATGTTTCCGACGAAAATCGACGCGTGGTTCCCGTCAGAAGCGACGCGGATGACATTTACTATGCGCAATATTCGTTTGAACACGGACCTTTCGGAGGAGCATTTCGACATTCACGCGCGCGCACTCGAATTACGGCTCGCCGAGAGGGTGTCTGGAACTGAAGGGGACCAGGAAGTCCCGCTCCTGCGGGAAACGCAGTAGGCTCACAGAGCGATGTCCAAGGGATCGGCAATCACACAACACGGCGGGCCGCCGGCATTGCAGGGGGCACCTCTGAGCGGAATGATGCCCGGCGAGATCGCGGCGCTACTCGGGATCGAAGCTTTTCAGGCCCGGCAGGTTTTTAGATGGATTCACGCCAAACAAGTCTTCGATTTCGATCGAATGGCCGACCTCTCCAAGGAACTCAGGAGCAGACTCGCCAAAGAGTGCACCGTATGCAGCCTGGCTCTTGCCAAGGCGGCCGTTTCGACGGGGGGCGGGACCAAAAAGGTGCTGCTCCGGCTTTCGGACGCTGAAACGGTCGAGGCAGTCTATATTCCGTCGCGGGACCGTGTGACGCTTTGCCTCTCGACGCAAG
>JASJYE010000137.1 GCA_030123645.1 Candidatus Hydrogenedentota bacterium
GAGGGCCTGGCCCATGAGCCCGGACATTAAGATTGACATCGGCCGCGCGCTCGACAGCCGTGACGGCCAAGCATGGCGTGTCGCCGGCGGAACTGAAGGCGATCGGGCCGCGCGTCGATCCGGAAACCTTTGGGGCTCCCAACCGGTCCCTCGCCTTCTGTCACATGACGGGGCCGGGCGCATGTGCCTACCTCTCGTCGCCCCAAAACAAGCCGTACGCTAACTCATCCGACCATCTGTCCCAAATTCGCTGAAGACCTACGCTCTGGTCGTATCTAAAACGTCTTCGACTTCTTTGCGTCGCTTCGGAGCATCGGTGCGAGTCTTGCAGTTTTGCGAAATCTCTCGTGGAATCTCTTGCAAAATTGCGAGACTTCGCTGAGGAAAGCGATTTCGCCTTGGTTTCGCAAATCACTACGATATAGGCCCTTTCGCGCCCCTAGATTCCATCTGAGAATTCGGACGCTTGATCCGGCGGCGCACGGACCGCGGGGTGGTGATGGCCCTCGATGCACGCATCTTGACGAGGCAATACGCTAAGAAGTTTCTGGACTCCCTGCCCGATGTGCGCATTTTGACAGGACCAGGCGAGGAGCTTCTTCGGGAATTGGAGGGTTTATGCAGCGCGGGAGAGGGCCTGGCCCATGAGCCCGGACATTAAGATTGACATCGGCCGCGCGCTCGACCGCCGTGACGGCCAAGCATGGCGTGTCCCCGGCGGATATGAAGGCGATCGGGCCGCGCGTCGATCCGGAAACCTTTGGGGCGATGCTCGAACTCTGCCCGCCGGAGAAAACGCTCTTCCACCGGCGAGGTCGGCAAGGCGCGTAGGCGCAGGCATGCGGGCTATGGCGGGGCCGCGTGTTTTATCCGGCGAACTGTGCTGAAAAGAATCTTATCACCTATGCTACCAGAACTTACCATATTCCCATGAGATATCGGATCTGCGTATTTAGGCAAGTCACTTTAATCAAAGCTCTCGCCCTGAGCAGTGAGTCTGGCACAAATAATGCTAAACTTTAAGTCAGTGCGAACGTCGTTGTGGAGGCCTTTCGTGATAAGGTCCGGCGTCGACGTTGCCGGGGACGCGTTCCAGTGTGTTATACTCGCGCGGCTGCCGTTTCGTGTTCCCACGGAGCCCATCCTGCAGGCCAGGACCGAGATCATCGAAGAATCGGGGGGGAACGCCTTCATGGATTACATCGTGCCCTTGGCCGTGATCAAGTTCCGCCAAGGCTTCGGCCGCTTGATCCGGCGGCGCACGGACCGCGGGGTGGTGATGGTACTCGATTCGCGCATCTTGACGAAGCAATACGGTAAGAAGTTTCTGGACTCCCTGCCCGATGTGCGCATTTTGACCGGACCAGGCGCGGAGCTTCTACGGGAATTGGAGGTTTTTTGCCGCGCGGGAGAGGGCCTGGCCCATGAGCCCGGACATTAAGATTGACATCGGCCGCGCGCGCTCGTCCGCTGTGACGGCCGAGCATGGCGTGTCGCCGGCGGAACTGAAGGCGATCGCGCCGCGCGTCGATGAGGGGCACGGGGCCCTCAAGGCTGACCGCGCGCGCAAGCGGCTGGGCTTTTACGATCTGTACAAGGACAAAGCCACGCTGAGCGGGGTGAAGAAGTCTGCGCGAGCTTTTGTGGCAGAAGGCTACGAGAACTTCGTCGTGCTCGGTATCGGCGGATCGGCCCTCGGAATTACCACGCTCGTCACGGCCCTGAAGCCCTCCTATTACAACCTGCTGTCCGCGGATCGACGGCAGGGCCGGCCGCGAGTCTTCGTGATGGACAACGTCGATCCGGAAACCTTCGGGGCGATGCTCGAACTCTGCCCGCCGGAGAAAACGCTCTTCAACGTGATTTCTAAATCGGGCGGGACGGCGGAAACAGTCTCGCAGCTCTTAATCGTGCTGGAGCGTCTTGAAAAATCGCTCGGGAAAGCGGCTGTGAAGCGGCACCTAGTCGTTACGACGGGCCCTTCGAGCGCCAAGGGCGCAAAGTCGCCGCTGCAGCACGTCAAGACGACGTATCGCCTGCAGGGGTTTAGCGTCCCGGCCAACGTCGGGGGACGCTTCTCCGTCTTCTCGCCGGTGGGGATGTTTCCGGCCGCAGTGTTGGGCATCGACGTTGACGCCCTCGCCGCGGGCTGCCGCGCGATGGACCGGCGCACCTCGAAGCCCTCGCTTAAGGACAACCCGGCCTATCTCCGCGCGGCTGTCCATTACATCTTGAGCGAACGAAAGGGCAAATCGATCGCGGTGATGATGCCGTATTCAGACCGTTTGCGCGACGTTGCGGATTGGTACCGCCAGCTTTGGGCGGAGAGCTTAGGGAAAGAGGGCAGTCTTTCTGGCAAGAAGCCGCTCCAATGCAGGGCCCAAACGCCTGTCAAGGCCCTGGGGGTGACCGACCAGCATTCGCAGTTGCAACTGTACTTAGAAGGGCCGAACGACAAGGTGATCACGATTCTGGAGCAGTCGGCCTTCGAGTGTTCCCTGAAGATACCCAACTTTTCAGCGCGCAAGGGAGGAGTCAGCTATCTGCGTGCTAAGACAATGAAGCGCTTGATCGCCTCAGAGAAAGAGGCGACTGCAGACGCGTTGCGCGACGCGGACCGGCCCCTAATCCGTATTACGCTGCCCCAGGTGAACGAGCACGCGCTCGGCCAGTTGCTGTATATGTTCGAGGTAGAAACAGCAATGGCTGGACGCCTCTTTAACGTCAACGCCTTCGATCAGCCCGCCGTTGAATCGATCAAGGTGTTTACGCGTAAATATATGGGGGGGAAGGCGTGAAACCGGCCGCGCAACAATTCCCCGATTACGGCGACAACGGTGACCTCGCCGGTGCCCACCGCGGCCGCCGGTCCTTTCGTCTCTGCGTAACCGCAATCGTCCTTCTCACATTCTTTATGTGGTTCGCCGAAAGCTTTTTGCGGCCCGCGCAACCCGAGCGGCTGTACCTCAGCGGGATCACCTTAGCGCGAGATTCGGCCCGGCCGATGCTCCAGGGCGCTATAAAAGTGGACCGGGAATCCGGCGAGGCCCCGACTGCAAAATACACACAGGCGCTCGCGGTCCGGCAAGAAGACGACGTCGCGCTACCGACCTACGCGGCGGCTTGGGAGCTCGACCCCACGAATTCGCTTTTCGCAGTGCGCTACGGAAATCGGCTTTTTCTGTTGGGAAACTACGCGCAAGCGGCGGAGAAATTCAGTGCGGCGCGCGCCTTGCCGCCCGCGAACGCGCTTCCCCGCTACCTGGAAGCCGCGGCCATCGCGCGCGCGGGAAACGACACGGATGCGCTCAGCGAGGCGATGGTTTTGGTTTCGCGGTCAAATAACGCGGGCGAAAGCATCATTTTCCCCAAACCCTTTTGGTATTCGGGTTATCCGGAGACGGGCACGCAGTACGCCCGGCTGTCGCGTGAGATTGTTGATGAGACGTGCGCTCTGCTCTATCAGCTTTCGCAAGACGTAAAGTCGGCGGTCCACGACCAGCTTGCCGCCGGCCAGACACAGCACGCGAAAACCTGGTTGGAGCAGATTCAGCTGATGGGTCGCCGTCTCGTTGAGGAGAGCGAGCCGAAAGGCACGCTGCAGGCCATCGCCGGAATCACGATTCAACAGCAGGCGACGGACATGCTTTCGGAGTTGGAAAGAAACGAAGGCCGAGGTTTCGGCGAATCGCTCATCGAGACGCGGGTGAAACTCGATAAGGCGCTCGGCCCGCTGAATGAATTCGAAAACACGCGTGCGGAGCGGCAGGGGCGCATAGAGCAAGAGTACCTGTATCCACTTGAGCTTGCCTGGAAGGGGATTGGAATTCTGTTAGGAGCCTACCTGTTGGCGCTTACGTCGCACAAGATCCTGCGTCTGCGAAAAAGCGCGTGGACCTTGCCGCACAGCGCGCTCGGGAAATGGACATTAGGTATCGGCATCACAACGCTCTTTTTCCTGCTCCAGCTTCTGAACGCGCTGCAACAAATTCCGGCCGCCCAGGAGGAATACACGCGCGCAATCGTGACCGTTTGGTGGGGCGTGGTGGGCGTTCTGATCGTTTTCGGTTGCCTGTACCCCGGCCTCACGCTGAGCACCCCGGAGGAAGTCAGTCGAAAGTCGGGCCGCCTGGAGGAAATGAACCATACGATTCGCCTCGCCCGCCACGCATATCGGCGCGTTTATGCTGCAATGATAGTCCGTTACTACGGAATCTTGAGCGGTATCTCGATGTGCATGATTTGCGTGTGGGCCGTTACATACCGTATCATGAAAGGGCTTTATCCCTGGCAAGTCAACCTTTTGTCAGACGGTCTGCTCGCAGAGGAGTATAAGGTCGTCGAGCAAGTCATTGCGATGTTGCGATGATCACCTGGATGGTGGATAAGGAGCACGGGGGCAAGTGGACGCGCACCAGATAGCATCGCTTATTGCACGGTGCACTAAGGGGGACGACAACGCGAAAGCGGAGTTCATTAGCGCCTATGACGGTTTGGTGCGCAGGTCGGTCGCTCGCAAACTCCAAGCCGCCGGCTGCGGGAGCGCATTTGAAAGGGATATTGAGGATATTTGCCACGATGTCTACGTGCGAATTTTCCGGAACAGTTGCGAAGCCCTAGCAAAGATTCGAGAGCCACGCTCGATTAACGCATGGCTGATGACGGTTTCGCAGAACCACGTTAATTCGTATCTGCGTAAATTCCAGGTAGATCATTCGGTTTATGAGTCCGTTGCACGCGAACCCACAGAGCCCTATGAGGCCGGCCCCGAGGGCCGTGCCGTCGAGAGTGAAAATCTGTCCATCCTTCGTCATAAAATGGAGGCGCTCGACGTGAAGGACCGGTTGATCCTTCAGTTGTATTATGTGCATAACCTCAAGTACGCTCATATTGCTGAAACTTTAAGCTTGAACATCAACACGGTTGCATCGCGGCTTATGCGGGCGAAGGCGAAACTTCGCGAGAGTTTGATCGAGGATTTTATTAAAAGAGATGTCACAGAGCCACGATGAATCCTGCTTCACCAATTTTGCGCTTCAAGAACATACTTTAGGGAGATTAAGCGCTGAAGTGCGCTTGGGCTTGGAAGGGCATGTCGAGGAGTGTGCTGAATGTGCCGCATGCCTGCGTCTCATCGAAAAGGAGACTCGTCTTCTGTGCGAAGCGCTCCAGTCGAATGTGGATAACTCGCGAGTTGAAGCGCTGGACACCGAGACGCTCGCGATGTATCTCGACGACAGCCTGGATCGACAGATGCGCGAAAAGTGCGAGCAGCTCCTGGCCTCTTCTCCGGGCGACCTTAGGGCACTTATTTCCCTCAGGCGTGAATCCGTAAGCGTCACGAACGCCGAGAACAGTCTGCTCGAGAAACCCTTGCGGCCAGCGGGCCGAATCATTCGTATGCCGAAAAGACAGTTCGCACCGCGAAATATCACGGAACTCTCGGGGAGCGAATCCGAGGCTGCCGAGGAATGATGCTAGCGTCTTAAGTGTTTAATTCACAACTTCTTACGAAATACTCTTTCTACATCCAGGGCTCGACGGCTTCCCCTTGAAAGAGCGGATCTCTATTTGATGTATTTACAGTTTGACAACCAGCGATCCTAAAGCTATACTGTCACAAAATGAGCATTGTGTAAATAGTATTTGTTTCCCGGGAAATCTCTTTCCTACAGCCTGCGAAAATTGTGTTTCATTCAACCTGAGGAGGTTCAGATCTCGTGTCCAATCGCGAACAGAAGGCATATACCACTTTTGAAGCGGCGAAAATCTGTCATGTCACTCATCACAGTATCAAGAACTGGATCAAGCAGGGTCTCATCCGGGCTTCTCGGACTCCTGGCGGACATTATCGAATCCTGGAGGATGATCTGGATGCTTTCCGTGAAGAGTACGACATGTTCCCCAGCGACAAGGGGCCTACGAAACAGCGTGTCATGATTGTTGACGATGATCCGGATGCCCAGGCGCTGATCGAAGACATATTGACGGACAAAGGTTATGAGCTTATCAAGGTGAGCAACGCGACAGAAGTGGGCTTGAAGGCCGCACAATTGACGCCGGATCTCATTTTGCTTGATTTTCTCATGCCGGAGTTAAACGGTTTTGATGTTTGTAAGGCGCTGCGTCAAAATGAACTCACACGCAGCATCCCCATTATGGCGGTGACGTGTCTGAGCAAAGAAGACGACATCGAACGGATTTTCGAATGCGGTGCGGATGAATACCTTTCGAAGCCGTTTAAGGTCGAGCAGCTTCAAGAAAAAGTTCAAGAACTCATTGGCAAAGGGCGAACCGTCGAATAACCGAGTGCCCGTTCAACGATGAACAGAAAGCCGCGCGTCGGAATCGAGCGAAAGATTCTGACCTCTATCTTGTGGGTCGGCATCTTACCCATGGCGGTGGTGCTCATCGCGGGCTACGGGACGGCGCGGATAGGGGCCAGTAATGCTGTTCGGGAGACCCTTGAAGTCTCCGTACGCAAGACCGTCGAGGGTGCCGAGCGTGATATGGCGGCCCGTCTGGGCATGGCTACCCGGCTCGCTTCCGAGTCATCCGTCCTAGGGGCCCCTAGCTCATCGAGTGAGGGGCAGGCGCCCGGTGCCGTGCCGTCCGTGGATATGGCGCCGCTCGCAGCGTGGATAGCGG
>JASJYE010000497.1 GCA_030123645.1 Candidatus Hydrogenedentota bacterium
TAAGATCGAACTCATAGAAATGCATACCGGCCAGTTCGCGGTTTTCCCTGTTTTCTGCGCACATAGCCAATCCGATCAACCGATTGATTTCCGTGTTTTCAAATCCGGCCTTCGCGAGTGAATTCGAGATTTTGATCATTTTTTCAATCGGCCATTGCTCCAGTTTGTGGTCACCTTCTAACCGGAGAAAATACCCTCGTTTTGGTAGCTCGAATAAATTGAGCGGGAGATTTTCGACTGCCGGGTCAAGCAGGCGACGTACCCCATACTTCTCTATGTGACCGCTGACGCCGGTTTCGGACCCTTCAATGAATTGGAGCGGCATATCGGCGATATGGGCAAAATGTTCGGCCCAGGATGCAAGGCCTTCCGGTGCGGGCAGGTTTCGAGAGTTTGCCACGTTTTGTCGAAAACTCTGCTCGTGATGGAGGAGCCAGTCCTCGCGATAGTCGGAGCGCCGGCGCAGGAATTGCCAGCGCCACACGCTGGTGGGAGCGTCCGGTGCTGGATACCCCTCGGTGTTTCGCCAGTCGGGGACCCCCCAGTTCCAGTTGTTTGCCGGCACGTCAGATTTCATCGACAAGACGGGCGACCGCCGCGGCCTTGTGCTCGGGTGCAAGGTGGGCGTAGCGCAGGGTCATCTGATAGTCCGAGTGTCCCAGGAGTTCGCGCACGGTGTTGAGGTCGACGCCGGCCATTGCCAGGCGGGATGCGAAGGTGTGCCTGAGATCGTGCCAGCGAAACCGCTCGATTCCGGCCGCCTTCAGTAGACCCATCCACGACCGGCGCACGTTGTTGAAGCGGCCACCGTTGCGGGCCGCAAACACCAGCCCGCCGGTTTCCGGTGACTGATCGCGCCAGCCCTTCACAACGGCTAGCGCCTCCGCGTTGAGCGGTATGTGTCGGGTCCGACCGCTCTTCGCCATGGTTCCGCGAACGGTCAGGTTGGCTAATGTTAATTCTATATCTTCCCATTGCAGGTTGAAGAGTTCGCCCCGCCGCAGGCCGGTATGCAGCGATAGAATAACCATCGGTTTGAGGTGATCGGCGAAGGTCGACTTTCGCAGGTTCTGCAATGGTGGGTATTCGCGCACTGCACGCCACAGATTTGCCGAGGCGCGCTCGCGACGGATGCGGTCTTCCCGCGCATTCAGCGCGTTTCGCAAGCGGTGATCCTCGTCCTTGCTTAAGAATCTGACCCTGGGATTGCTGTCGATTTTCGATCGCTTGACGCCGGCGATGGGATGATCGTCGAGCAGGCCCCATAGCACGGCCTTGGCGAGCGAGGATTTGAGGTCGTCGAGGTCGCGATTGACGGTCGTTGCCTTGGCGCCGCCCTTGAGCCGGGCCATGCGCCATTTTTCGACGATCCAGGGGTTGATGTCCCCGAGCTTCTTGTTCTGGAGGTCGGGAAAGTTCGAGCGCAGCCGGGCGACCGTCGCCTTGGCGGTGCGGATGTTCTGCTCGGCCCATGGCTGGTAGACCTCATCGACGAAGGAACGCAGGGTGTGAGCCCTGGCGTCGCGCAGTGACGCAGCGGGATCGCGGCCGTGGTAGGCGTCACCGAGAATGGTCCTGGCGCCTTTGCGGGCCTCGGCGGGGGTCACCGCATCGGCCCGGCCGAGGCGTATACGCTTGCCGCGCGCGTATTCGACGTAGTAGGACATGACGCCGCTGGGCTGGACCCGAAGGAGCAGGCCTTTCAACCGGGTGTCGCGAACCTCGTAGGGCTTGTCGGCCGGTTTGAGACGGTTGACGAGAGCGTTTCCGATGACGGCTTGCATGACCGGATTCCTACGGTAAGTGCATCCGGCATGATCATGCCGTAAGTGCAATGTAAGTGCAAGGTGGATGCACAGCGGTGAATCACCGGATACGACAGTGACGAAGGATGTTACCTTAATGACAGGATATATAACGATAAAAT
>JASJYE010000138.1 GCA_030123645.1 Candidatus Hydrogenedentota bacterium
AACACACCCTCCGCCGGGGCATGCACGGCATCGAGTGCACCGAGGACAATTTTGGAAAATCCCCCGAGTTTATGGCCATCGAAATCGACGAGGCCCTACGTGCGCTCGGTGAAATTACAGGCGAAACGACCCCGGATGAGGTTCTGGAGCACATCTTTTCCTCATTCTGCATCGGAAAATAGCCCTAAAGCCTTGGATAGCAGCGTTTTCAGCCGCGTCGATTCATATCGAGCGATCCGGGTTAACAGCTGCAGGAACATGAAGTTAGGGACCCGGGACTGAGGTGATCCCGGGTCCCCGCGGAAGGAGAAACGCCACATTCGGCGTTGACCAAAAAAATTGTACCATCCATTGCAAGTTTTTGCCAATTCGATTAAAACAATTAAACCGATAAAACATAGTGTTTGAATCCTTGTGTTACAAACAGAAACAGTGAAACGCATATTGATCCTGGGTGAAGACCCCGGAAACGTGCAACCCGCCGCCGCAGCGCTCGGCTACGAAGTTGAATGGCAGGGGACCGCGGAAGGCCGCGCAGATGGACCGTCTTCTTCGTGGGAAAAGCGAATCGCCTCAGGCGATCTGCACGGGATCCTGGCGGCAGCCCCTTGCGCTCTCAAGTACGTTGCCCAGGTCGCTTCGCGACACAAAATGCCCGGGCTTTCTTTCGCCGCCGCAGAGTACTTGTCCAATCGCAGATCCGTCCGCGAGCGGCTCGATGCGTGCGGGATCTCACAGGTGGACTATGCATGCGCGCGAAGTCCAGAAGAAGCCTTCGAAGCAGCGCATGGGATGGAGCCGCCGCTTTATGTGGTTCCGGCTGAGGGAGGAAGCGCGAGAGAGAGTGTCGCCGAGTTTCGTGACGACCTTGTGCTCGCGTCGATAGGCGCCGCTAGAGACGCCCCTTCCTCCGAGGTGTTAATCGAATCCCATGCCCGAAGCGCGAGGTACTCATTGATTTGCAGCGTGCATGAGGCGGGCTTCGTCATCACCGCCATCATTGGCCAGCAAAGTGCCAAACGGCCCTTTCGATTCCCGGTGGGCCTGTATTGTCCTGCAGACGCCGATTCCGGCCTCGACGAAGCCCTGCGGGCCCTCGCACAGGAGACCGTCCGCGCGCTCGATATCGACTTCGGACAGGTCCGGATAGATATCCTGGTGTCGCAAGGTGAGTTGCTCGTCTTGGAGGTTGACGCGCTACCGGCCTGGACCTGGACGCCCATCGACCTCATCGAATTGGCCGGGGGGCCCAGTTGCACGGAGAACGTCCTGCGCGTGGCGACGGGCGGGGCGCCCCTTGCACGGGAGTTGCAACAGGCCGCGGCGCTCGCCTGGATACCCACGCGTTCCGGAAAGATCGTTTCCATCGACGGCCTTAAAGAGGCCGCATCGACCGACGGCGTCGTTGAAGTACAACTGAACGTTCGTGTCGGAGATACCATGCGCCACGTGGTCGATCCGGCCGGCCGTGGCCGCGTAGGCTATGTTGCCGCCAACGGGCCGGACGTCGAGACCGCGTTGGCGAGTGTCAAGCGCGCGCTCGAATGCTGTCATATCAAAACGTCTACTACGTATTAGATCGCGCCCCACGACAGGCGGTCTCATATCAGATGGAGCAGCGATGAAATTCATATTGGACGCGGTCGATCCGTCGGGCGCACGCGCCGGGCGGCTCATCCTGCCTCACGGCGAGATTGAAACGCCCGCCTTCATGCCCGTAGGCACGCAGGGCAGCGTGAAGGCCATGACCAACGAGGAATTGGTCGACATCGGCACCGGGATCATCCTCGCCAACGCCTACCATTTATACCTGCGTCCCGGCATCGAAGTTATCGAAAAGGCCGGTGGGCTGCACGCCTTCATGCGATGGGATAGATCTATCCTAAGCGACTCGGGCGGCTTCCAAATCTTCAGCCTGGCATCCCTGAACAAGGTGACCGAGAAGGGCGTCGAGTTCCAGAGCCATCTGGACGGTTCGAAGCACTTCATCACGCCCGAAAGCGCGATAGACATCCAGAGGGCTATCGGCGCCGACATCATCATGTGTCTCGACGAATGCACGCCGCATCCCGTCAACCATGACGCCGCCGCCGAATCGATGCGAATGACGCTGCAATGGGCGAAACGAAGCAAAGAAAGGTGGGAAACTCGCCCGGACGGCGATCAGTCGCTCTTCGGCATCGTACAAGGAAGCGTCTACGAGGACCTTCGAGTCGAAAGTGTCGAGGGCACGGTCGGCATCGGATTTCCCGGCTACGCGATCGGCGGTGTGAGCGTGGGAGAGAGCAAAGAGGAGATGTATCGCGTCGTCGAGTGGTGCGCGCCAAGACTTCCCGAAGACAAACCGCGCTATCTGATGGGCGTCGGCCCGCCCGACGATTTCCTCGAGGCGATCGGCCGCGGCGTGGACATGTTCGACTGCGTCATGCCGACGCGCAACGCACGGAATGGCACCCTCTTCACCTCGCGTGGCAAGGTGAACATTAAGAACGCGCGCTACAAGGACGATTTCGAAGCGCTCGATCCGGCCTGTCCCTCGCCCGTGACCACCCAGTATAGCCCAGCATATCTGAGTCACCTCTACCGTGCGGGAGAAATCCTGGCGCTGCGGCTCAATACTTTACACAACCTATACTTTATGCTAAACTTGGCGGCCACTTGCAGGAAGGCAATTCTCGAAGGCCGGTTCTCGGAGTTCAAGCGCACCTTTCTTGCCAGATACCTGGTTTCGAACGGCCAGGCGTAATCCTCGGGGAAACCGTGTAAAGGAGCCCATCCCGTGTGGAGAGAGGCTGTGGTATATGCGCAGGACGCCGCGCCTGGAGAAGGCGGCTCCTCGAGCCCGTTCGGAAACCCCATCTTCTTCATGATCCTCATCTTCGGGGTCTTCTACTTTCTCCTCATCCGCCCCAACCAAAAACGCGAGCGAACCCGGCGCGAGATGCTGGCCTCGCTGTCCAAGGGAAGCAAGGTCGTCACCAACGGCGGCATCTGCGGCACGATCCTTGGCTTGAACGAGAAGACCGTCGTCCTTAAGGTAAGCGACGACCCGGTCACAAAAATCGAGTTTCTCCGGACGGCCATTTCGCAGGTCGCGACGGAAGAAGAGAACACGCAAAAGACCTAATAGGGGAATGGGGAAGACTGAGTGCCGCCGCCCGATACGCTTCGGGCGCGGCGAAGCTCATGGTCCCGCGCCATTTCTGGAGTTGCGAATGCGAGAACACTTAACTAGGACCCTGTTCATACTCGCCCTCATCGTTGCCTCGGCAATGCAGATTTATCCCACCATCGGCTGGATGACTCTGAGTCCGGCCGAGCGCGAGTCGCGCTTGGAGCAGTGGGACAGGGAAGACCTGGAGCGCCTGCGCGAAAAACCGGGTGCTTCCCAAAGAGCCGTGAATGCCGTACAGCGCTGGTCCCAGTTCGATCGCGATATGGTCATCAACCTCGGCTTGGATCTCCTCGGCGGCCTCCACATGGTCATCGGATTCGACATGACCCCCGAGGCCCTGGAACGCGGCCTGACAGAATCGGACGTGCAGAACATTATCCTGCGCAACGTCCGCAATCGCGTCAACGAATACGAAGCCAAAGAGCCGAACATCCAGAAACTCGGCAAGAAGCAGGTCCAGATTCAGCTTGCCGGCGAAAAAGATATTCAGCGCGCAAAAGACCTCATCATGAAGACCGCCTTCCTGACCTTTCACATGGTCAGCGGTCCGCAAGAAACGATCCAGGTGCTTAAGGCCGTCGACGCCCACTTCAATAACGGCTTTGTGCCCTTCCTCGAAAGGCCACCTCCGGGCGAAGGCCAGTACGCAGTGTCCCGCGAACAGTTTCGACTCGTAAGCGCCCTTGCCGAAGAAGCGAATGAGACGCCCGGGCTTCTCCCCGAGGGCAAGATGTTCGCCTTCAGTCCGCCTCCGGCGCCCTGGGAGGAGGGCGGCTATCTCATTTACCTTATGGACGCGAAGGAGGAGATGACGGGGGAGGACCTGAAAAGCGCTGACGCGCGTCCCGATGACCAGAGCCCGGGAAACTGGCTGATACTTTTCGAATTCAACGCCGACGGCGTGAGCGAATTCGGCGATTTGACCGAGGCGAACATCGATCGCCAGATGGGAATCGTAGTGGACGGGCACGTCGTATCCGCCCCGACCATCCAATCACGCATCTATGGCGAGGGACGTATCACGGGCAGCTTTACCCAAGAGGAAGCGCAAGACTTGGCGATCGCGCTCAACTCTGGCTCGATGCCCGTTCCCGTGCGCGAGGATTACGTGGCGATCGTCGGGCCGTCACTCGGTCAAGACTCGATCACGCGGGGCGTTAGGTCCTCCATCATCGGCCTGCTTATCGTGATGGTGTTCATGGTCTTCTATTACCGCCTGGCGGGTGTCGTTGCAGACATCTCCCTCGCTTTCAACGCCCTGCTCATTCTCGGGGCCTTCGCATATTTCAACGTGACGCTGACTCTGCCCGGCATCGCAGGCCTCATCCTTACGATCGGCATGGCCGTGGACGCCAACGTGCTGATCTTCGAGCGTATCCGCGAGGAACTGGCGACGGGCAAATCACTGGCGGCCTCCGTCGAAAGAGGCTTCGAGCAGGCACGCTCCGCTATCATCGACGCGAACGCTACAACTATGATAGCGGCCGTCGTGCTGACACAGTTCGGCACCGGGCCCGTCCAAGGCTTCGCGATCGCCCTGTGTATTGGGATTGCCACAAGCGTGTTCGCGGCGCTGGTTATCACTCGCGCCCAGTTGGACTTCATTAGCGAGCGCAAGCTCGTCAAGAAATTGGAGATGGCGCGCTTCATTCCCGCAGGCACCGAGATCAAATTCCTTGAGAAGCGCCACGTTTGTGCACTTCTCAGTCTGGCCGCCATCGCGGCCGGCGCGGTGTTCTTCACGATGCGAGGCCAAGACAACTTCGGCGTAGACTTTAAGAACGGGACCAACGCCATCGTTGCGCTGAATGCAGATCGCACTCTGCAGGCAGGGGAATTGCGCGATCACCTCACCGACGCGGGATTCGATTCCCCCACCGTTCAGGAGTACCAAGAAGCTGACGCGGAACACCCCAATTCTTTCGTCATTCGCGTCGGGGAGACAGGACAAGAGGAGGGGGCTGAGGGCGCATCGGTATCGACCCGGATTCAGCGCGCTCTGCTACCTCTTACTATGGACCCCTTTTCCGACGACCTGGATGCAGAAGTCGAGTTGCTTCGCTCGGAGACTGTCGGGCCCGCCGTCGGCGCGAAACTTCAACGGGACGCCATCAACGCAATATTCTTCGCCCTGATCTTCATTGTGTTGTATCTCTGGTTCCGCTTCGAGTGGAAGTTCGCATTCGGCGCCGTCGTCGCACTGACGCACGACGTGCTCATCGTCATTGGCATCATCGCGCTGTCCGGACGCGAAATCACGATTCCTATCGTCGCCGCATTGCTGACCATCATTGGATATTCACTCAACGACACGATCGTCGTTTTCGACCGTATGCGCGAAGATCTCGCGCTCAACAAGGCCCGAGGCCTTTCCTTCATGGAAAACCTCAACATGAGCATCAACAAGACCTTGAGCCGCACCATACTGACCTCGCTCACGACCTTGTTCGTCGTCGTCGTGCTCTTCATTTTCGGTGGCAGCGCCATAAACGATTTCGCCTTTGCACTCATCGCGGGAATCTTCGTAGGTACCTATTCGTCGATTTTCATCGCCACACCTGTCGTTTACGCCTGGCAGCAATGGCGCGATCGGCGTAGACCCCCGTCAGCTATAGACGGCGGAAGGCAC
Source organism: Candidatus Hydrogenedentota bacterium (assembly GCA_030123645.1). Lineage (GTDB taxonomy): Bacteria > Hydrogenedentota > Hydrogenedentia > Hydrogenedentales > JASJYE01. The sequence continues at coordinate 5,805 of JASJYE010000138.1, forward strand.
GGCGGACGGCACGCGAGGCCCCGGGAGAAACCCGCGTCCGCATAGGGACATGACAGGACGGCCATACCTCAGTGCTGGACTTCCCCGGCCCGGGGCGCCGGGCTGCCCTGCTACGGCCCGCCGCGGTCGGACTCGAATCTATGGACGGCAAACCCAATGTGCTTCTGAAGGCGGCCGAGGCGCCGCAAGGCCGGCGTTCCGCGCTTGCCATCGCCAGCTTCATCGCGGCCAATCTTTCGCTCGCCGGACTCCTCCTCGGCAACGTCGCACCGGGCTTGGTGTACCTGTTTCTCTTCTTCGCGCCCGCACTCGTGACCGGACATTTGGCGCGCCGCGCCTTCCGAAAGCACCCCGGCGCTTTCACAAACGAGGCGATGGCCACCTACGGACTCGCTGTCGGATACCTCGGGCTGATCATCACGCTATTCGTGGCCGCAGTATTGGGGCTGGGTGCAGTAGGATAGCGCCGCGCCGCCCGTCCAAGCTGAGGTTCTGACGCGCCAACTCTTCCTCGAGCCCCGGCCCGTAGGCTTCGAGCTCCTCCCAGATGGCGGCCTGCACCGCCGGGGAATCGTCATCCAATAGGCCGAAGCAAATGCGGGAGCTGGGCCGGGTCGGGCGTCATGATTGGGCCTTAGTCCCCCCCCCGACATCGCCCAGGCGGAATTCACATGCCCAAGAATGTAGCCATGCATAAGAAACTTCAATTCATCGATCGCTAACACGTTCTGGTCTTCGCCGTTGAACATGGACTGGTCCAGCAAGACATTTCCCGGTACTGTTCGCGCGCTTCCGTCAGTTCAGCCGTGTTCTGAATTGCC
>JASJYE010000139.1 GCA_030123645.1 Candidatus Hydrogenedentota bacterium
CCGCGAACCTTCGCCTTCGCTGCTCTCCTCGAACAAGAGCTGCATACCCACGCAGATACCGAAAAGCGGTTTCCCCGATTGCGCGTAGTCGATGAGCGGCTCCACGAAGCCGCGCGCCTCCAGCCCGTCGTAGCAGTCTTTGAAAGCTCCGACGCCGGGCAGCACAAGCCCATCGGCCCCCTCGATGTCTTTGGGGTCATCTGAGATAAGCGCTTCGTGGCCTCCCTTCTCAAAACCCTTCTGAGCGCTGCGCAGGTTCCCCATCCCGTAGTCCACGATAAGGATCATGTTTCGATAATGCCCTTGGTCGAGGGGACACCCTTTCTCGACGCATCCAGGCTCAGCGCGCGCGACAGCGCCCGCGCGAAGGCCTTGAACATCACCTCGATACAGTGGTGCGCATTCGAGCCGTAGCGAAGCACTACGTGAACGGTCATCCGGCTGTTCATGGCAAAGGCGCGGAAAAACTCCTCGGCGAGTGCCGAATCGAAATCCCCCACCATCGTCTTCGGGAGATTCGCGCGGAACACGAGGTAGGGCCGCCCGCTAAAATCGACGGCGGCTTCCGCCAGCGCCTCATCCATCGGCAGGACTTCATGGCCGAAACGAGCCAGGCCTTCCGCGCTGCCCACCGCTTTAAGAAAGGCCTGCCCGAGACAGATCCCTACGTCTTCCACCGTGTGGTGGGCGTCGATTTCGAGGTCGCCTTTCGCTTCCACACACACATCGAAGCGCCCGTGTTTCGCGAGATGCGTGAGCATGTGATCGAAGAATCCGATGCCCGTCGAGATATCGGCCTCGCCGCTTCCCTCGAGGTCGACAGAGACCCTGATACGGGTCTCCTTCGTTTCACGAACAATTTCTGCCTGTCGCATTGGACCCAACCCGGCGGCCGTTTGCCCTAATACTAGCGCCCCAAGAACAGACGCTCTGCCAGAAACGCCGGCAATCCCGCGCTCGCCACCTTGTCGGCCGCCTGTTTAACAGGGTAGTTAATGCGCACCAATTGAAATTCATTCTTCTCGGTATCCAGCAGACCGAAAGAACAACGCGGGTCCCCATCGCGCGGCTGGCCGACAGACCCCGGGTTAAGGAAAAAGAGCTTCTCCTCGCCCAAGGAAAACTTCGAGTCACTGTCGATGGTGTACATGCCGTCCTTCGAGAAAATGCCGGGATTATGCGTATGCCCGAAGAAGCACAGACGGCAGTCATGCTCCTCGACGAAGGGGATGTGCGGAAGAATATCTTCCCAATTGAAGAGGTAGGAATTACGGTTCGCCGGTGAGCCGTGCACGGCCAAAAACGGCCCGAACTTTTGCGTGTCCGGAAGACCCCGGAGCCACTCCAAATTGTCGTCCCGCAAGGTGTCGCGCGTCCACATCGCCGCCGAAAGCGCCACTGGATTGAAGCCCCAAGGCTCTTCGAGGCCGCTCGCGACGGCGTCATGGTTCCCGCAGATCGTCGGAATGTTCCGCTCCCGAATAAGATCGCAACATTCGTTCGGGTTCGCGTTGTATCCAACTACGTCCCCGAGATGAACGATCTGGTCTACACCAACTTTATCAATGTATTGCAAGACCGCAAGCGTCGCTTCGAGGTTCGCGTGATTGTCCGAAATGATCGCGTACCTCAATACTCCGGCCTCCAAGAGTTCGGGACTATGCTACGTTGCATATTCGTTCCTAAGAATCTAGGTGATTTTGGGCACGGCGACCATCGGCTCGACATTCGAAGAGCCGGCCTAGAGGTAGCCTACCGATACGGAGCATAGCGCGAATCAAACGCAAACCACACTCCTTACCCCAGGTCCGAGGGCCGATAGTATACCCAATCGTATGCGGCATTTCCTCCTATAGGCGATATGCGAATACTGCGGCACACGCCAAAGGGTATTGAACCAGGCGGCAGGGACGCACTCACCCTTCGAGAGACTCGACGCTATCCTTCTTCATCCTTCAGAAGCGAGTAATCCACAGCCGTGTGCACCCCGTTCTCGAGATGCCGCGCCAATATGTACAAGAAATCGCTCAAGCGGTTTGCGAAGGTCAGAATGGCTTCCGCCCCGAAGTCCGGGACCGCCTCCTTCAGCCGCACGACGCTACGTTCGAAGCGCCGCGCCGTCGTGCAAAGCAGGTCGAAACGCGCAGCAAGATCGTTCGACGCCGACACAATGAAGGCCTTCGGCAGACGAAGTTCCGCCTCGAGCCGCCCCTGCATCGATTCCAGCCTCGCGATGTGCTTCTCCCCAAGGTCTTCCTTCCGGTACTCGGGGCGCTTGTTGCTGGGGTCATTACACTGCGAGCCTACGAGAAAGTAAACATGCAAAAGCCAAAATAGAAAGGCTCCGAGTTCCTGGGCGTCGTCACGTCCAGATTGCAACACACCAAGCCGGCAGAGCGCGGTCTCGGCCCGCAACGCGTCCAGGTCTCCGCAGCATTCCAACAAGGGGTGCGATTTCGAGTATTCATCGCCCGAGATCGTTACGGTCCTTCCCTGGTCGCCACGTTTTGTCGTCACCTGGGAGCGCATCGAAATTTGGGACTCCTCCCTGCTAGCGGAGCGTGATACCCACCGGACAATGGTCCGAACCCATCACCTCCGTATGAATCCTCGCGTTTTTGACCCGGGAAATAAAGCCCGCATTCACACAATGATAATCGATACGCCAGCCGATGTTCTTCGCCCGCGCATTCGCCCGATACGACCACCAACTGTAATGCCCCGGCTCCGGGCAGAAATGTCTGAAGGTGTCGATATAGGCGCCCTTCAGAAACTTCGTCATCGCCTCGCGCTCTTCAGGCAAGTAGCCCGGATTGTTTTCGTTCGCTTTGGGCCGCGCCAGATCGATTTCGGTGTGCGCGATATTGTAGTCGCCGCAGAGAATGACGTTTTTGTCTTGTTTCACCAAGCGATTGCATAGGCGCCGAATCGCGTCGCAAAATTTCAACTTATATTCGATGCGTTTCCGCTCCGGCTGGCTGTTCGGGAAGTAGGTATTAACGATCGTGTAGTCCTTGTACTCCAAGAGCTGGACCCGTCCCTCGTCATCAAACTCTTTCTTGCCCAAGTTCGATACCGATAAAGGCTCCTTGCGCACGTAAGCCCCTACGCCTGAATATCCCCGTTTCGCAGCAGGCATCCAATACGACGTATACCCCGCAGGCTCGCGGTCGGAGGCGCTGATTTCGTCCGGCAATACCCGGCTCTCCTGCACACACAACACGTCCGGCGCCGCCTTCTCAAACCACTCCATGAAACCCTTCTTCAACACCGCGCGCATGCCATTAACATTCCACGATAGGATTTCTGTCGGCATTTCGCGGCCCCCGTCGGAAAGTGCAAAGCAAGAAAGAAGGCCATCATACCTCTCAGGCGTCTACAATCCAAGCTATCCACTCACTCCCCGGCATTGCTTCGTTTCAGGAGGGTCGATATACTCACAATCAGCGGGCTAAGCAGGATAGCTCACGGAAAAACTCATGTTTCTGGCTCTGTTTCCCTTACAGTTGGCGCTCTTTCCCGGTGAGGAAATCCCCCTGCACATCTTCGAGCCCCGCTACAAGCAGCTCATCGCTGAATGCCGCGACCATGGCATCCTCTTCGGCATCCCCGCCCTCGCCGGGGGAAACGTTTCCAAAGTCGGCACCGAGGTCGAGTTGGTGCGGATCCTCGAGACCTCCGACACCGGAGAAATGGACATTGTCGTCCGCGGAATTCGCGTGTTCAGAATCGACAACCTCCAGACCGAAGTCCCTCATAAGCTCTACTCCGGGGCCGAGGTCACCCTCCTCGAAAACGATGCCCGTACAGACCCCGATGCCAAGCAGAAACTGCTAGAGCGCTACGAAGAGTTCATGCGTCTGATACGCAAGGGCGCCTCGATCCCGAATGACCTCCAGGACAACGCCTCCTTCGTTCTCGGCAGCCGCGTCGGTCTGTCGCTCAATCAGCGCCTCTCGATGCTCCGAACGCCCAAGGAAGCGGACCGCCAGAAATATCTGCTTCACTACCTCGAACGCGCCATCCAGGCGATTAGGCAGCGGCGCTCGACGGGAATGAAGGTTGGCAGGGGCAACGGCACAACCCGCCACATAGGAGATTAACTTGACACACGGCCTGAAGCGAAGACCCGCCGTCGCCGGGACCTTCTACCCGGAGGAGCCCGCCGTCCTCAGGCGGATGCTCCAAGAGTACCTCGACCAGTCCGGCGTGAATCCTGCCGGATCGGGCGTCCGGGTTCTGCTCGTGCCCCATGCCGGCTACATTTACTCCGGGCCGACCGCTGCGTGCGCGTTCCAGAGAATCGCAAGGAGCGACATCGAACGCGTCATCCTGCTGGGTTGTTCGCATCATTATTCCTTTGAAGGGGCCTGTATCTATGCGGAGGGCGCTTTCGATACCCCTCTAGGTGAATTCCCCATCGACGAGACCTTCGCTGCCCGTCTCGCCGAGCGCGTCGGAAACTCCGATCCCGAACCGCACGCACAAGAACACGCGCTGGAGGTCGAGCTCCCCTTCCTCGCAATGACCGTCGGCATCGTCCCCATCGTGCCCGTCCTATTCGGCTCGCGCTTCGGCCCTTCGAGCATTCGCTTTGCGAAGGTCTTGGCCGAATTGAGCGGGGATCGCGATCTGGTGCTGGCCTCGTCCGATTTTTCGCACTACCTGACGGAAAGCCAGGCCAACGCGATCGATCGTCGCACCATCGACACGCTGCTCACGAAAGACGTTCAAGAATTTGTCGACGGCGTCGAGTCAGGACGCTGTTCCGTGTGCGGCCTCGCCGCCGTCGCCACCGCCATGCTATACAGCCTCGAACGCGGCGCGGAGGAATGGTCGCTCCTCGATTACAGCACCAGCGCCCGGGCCTCCGGCGACACATCGCGCGTTGTCGGCTACGCGGCCGTATCCATGGAGTGCGCTTGATGCGGGTGCGGGACGTGATGGCCGCCGTGGACCGCTGGGCGCCGCCGGCTTTGGCGTATTCGTGGGACAAGGCAGGGCTGAGCACCGGTAACCCGGACAGCAAGGTGACGAAGATCCTCGTGGCGCTGACGGTCACCACCGAGACCTTCGAGGCGGCGCTTGCGGCGAAAGCGCAAATGATCGTCTCGCACCATCCGCTCATCTGGGAGCCGCTCACGACCCTGCGCAGCGACGATGCACAAGCCCGGCTGTGTCTCAACGTCGCGAACAAGAAAATCGCGTGCTACTCCGCGCACACGACCCTGGATGTCGTTCCTCAAGGGGTCAACCACGTCCTCGCCGAGCGCTTGGGCCTCACAAAGGTGTCGCCCCTATTCCCGGTCCACCATGCCCAGCAGTTGAAACTCGTCACTTTCGTCCCAGAGTCCCATCTCGCCGCCGTTCGCGACGCGGTCTCCGCTGCAGGCGCGGGCGTGATCGGCGAGTACACGCACTGCTCGTTCAGCGCCCCAGGCACGGGCACCTTCAAACCTGGGAGCGGCGCGAGCCCCTATACGGGACGCAGGCATCGCGTGAACCAGGAGCCCGAGCTGCGTTTCGAGACCCTCGTGCCGAAAGCACGCGCTGCCGAGGTCGTCCAGGCCATGAAAGAGGCCCATCCCTACGAGGAGGTGGCCTACGACCTCGTCATGCTCGATGGATCCGATCCCGCCGTTTCCCTTGGGCTCCGCGGAGAGCTCGCGCGAGCGGTCACGCTAAGCACCTTCGCCTCGCGGGTCCGTGGCGCGCTCGAGATAAAGCACCTCCGAGTCGCGGGCGACATGAAGAGTAAAGTGCGCAGCGTTGCCGTCCTCGGCGGCTCGGGAGGAGCAAGTGCCGCGGGCGTTCCCCGCGACGTCGATGTCTACGTCACAGGCGACGTCAAGTATCACGAAGCCCTAGATGCGCGGGAGCGCGGCCTAAACATCATCGATGCCGGACATCACGGCACCGAGAAATGGATCGTGCCCGCCCTCGCCGGCTACCTGAAAAAAAACCTGAAAGGCGCGCGCGTCACCGCCTACAACGAACCCGACCCCTTCCGCGTCGTCACCAAATAGTGAAAGTCTTAACTAATCATCGCCGCACTTTTCAGAGGACTTACTACATGCTTTTTTAGACAGGATTAACAAGATGAACATGATTTTTTGTTCTTGCAATTGATCGAATAGAGACTGAAGTTGAATCCTAAGAGAGATTAGGTGATGAAACTACAACGTGAATTCATCGGGGCGACGAAGCGGTTCAAATCCTGTTAATCCTGTCTAAAAAAGCCCTTAGATAGAGCCAATATACCTCCAAGATGAATGACCACACCCTCACACTGACAAGCCGCTCCGAGGACGAAACCGAAGCGCTCGGGAAAACCCTCATGCGCCTTCTGCCCGAAGGCGCCGTCGTCGCATTGCGCGGGGAACTGGGGGCCGGGAAAACGTGCTTCGTGCGAGGTATGGCCGCCGCCATCGCAGCGGAGGCCGCCGTATCGAGTCCGACCTTCACGATGGTCAACGAATACGAAGGGACGCCAAAGATCTATCACCTCGACCTCTACCGCATCTCCGAGCCCCGAGAGGTCATGGATTTGGGCTACGAAGACCTCTTCGATGACCCCGACGGCGTCTGCGTCATCGAATGGGCCGAACGCGCCGAA
>JASJYE010000005.1 GCA_030123645.1 Candidatus Hydrogenedentota bacterium
AAGAGAAGGAGGCCAAGGATGAAACAGGCCGCGTCACTAATTTCGCTCCTATTAGTCTCCACTGTATTTACCGATGCGCCGATCGCGGCGGAAAAAAATGATGGCTCGACCTACACGAAAGTCGGGCAATCGGTTCCCGAATTTGAATTGACCACGCTAGACGGACAAACAATGAAGTCCTCCGACCTGAAGGGAAAGGTAACGGTCATCAACTTCTTCGCAACCTGGTGCGGGGCCTGCCGCGAGGAACTGCCCCATTTGAAGAGCGAGGTGTGGGACCGCTTCAAAGAAGACGACCGCTTTGCTCTCTTTGTCGTAGGCAGGGAGCATACGCAAAAGGAGCTCGCGGACTTCAAAAAACAAGAGAGTTTTGCAATGCCCCTCGCTCCAGACCCCGGCCGAAAGATCTATAGCCGCTTTGCGGAACAGTGGATCCCCCGAACTTATGTCTTCGATTCTAACGGCAAGATCGCCTTTCAATCTATCGGGTACGACGCCGAGGAATTCAGCGAAATGGTCGCGATCATCGAGGCGTCGTTACGAAATATCAATGAGTCCTAGACAGAAGCAAGACCAAGCCAGAGAGAAAGGGAGCGTATCCATGAAAACGACAAGAGCAGCTTTCCTATTCGGGGTTGTGGTCAGTTTCGTGTGGACGATCGCGCACGGCCAGCCGCGCCCTCTCGTCAGTGAGGGCGCAACGCCATTCGATGGACCTACTCCCGTATCCCTGGCAAAACCGTCCAACGGGGGGGTTGTGTTGCTGCAAGGCAACGAACGCCTTTCCGGAACGGTTCTCAATGAGACCTTTCGAGTTCGTACTCCGTATGCCGTTGTCCGAATCGATAGCAGTACCGTAACCGAGGTCGAACTGGATGGGTCCGGACGCAGAACAGGCACAATCCGAGCCACAAACGGCACACGGATATCCGGCCTCTTGGAAGACCCGGTTATTTTATTCCAGAGCGAAACGGACGGCGTGATCGAAATACCTTTCGAAAAAGCGCTGAGCATCGTATACGGAACCCGCAAAACCACGCCTTACCAAGAAGCGCCGCGCTACTTCTTCGCGATGAAGAACGGAGACTATTTCAGCGGCCGCATTCTCGATGGATCGATGAAGATTACGGCTCCGGCCGAAGCCCGCGCCGGAAGCCTGCGCGATATGCGGTCGATTTCCGTTACAGAGAAGTCGGACCAGGAGACCTGGATAACGATCGACAACGGCGACGGAATCCAGGGCCTCCTCAGAATAGAAGACATCGCACTCGCGCTCGAAGCCTCACCTGCGATCAAGCTTTACGATGACCGCTCCCCGACGGGGATAGGCAAGGATGGGTTCTCTGGCGGCGTTGCCGAGTGCGAACCGCTCCAGCTTGTTCGAATGCGAGACAGCAGGATGGTCGGCTATTGTGTGAATAACGAACTTGAAGGCGTGCACATTCGGAATGTCACCGCGGGCCGTCCGGCCTCGGTGGCGGGGTTCCAGGTCGGCGATTGGGTCCTCAGCCTCGATGGCCGGCCGATGACTCGCGGGAGCGAGGTATGGGCCGTGCGCGACGAGATCGTGGCGGGCCATCGCCAACACTTACTGATGGAATTGCGCCGCGGATCCAATACCCACTGGTACCTGCTGATAAAATAGTCCCTTCGCAAACATGCGTGCACATTGGCATCATCAAACTTGCAGAGTCGGATGTTTAACCCGGATAGGTCACAGCCCCTTAGCGATTGGCAGCGCAAGTTTGTTTCCGACAGTGTATTACACGGAGAAATGGATCGATCTATTTCCCTGCCTAATGTACTGTCGCCGAACAACTTACGCGGCGAATCGCCAATGGGCTGTGAGCGATGCGGGCTAAGTTCAATGATGCCAATACGTACGCATATTTGCGAGGCACACCACTATGCGGAACCGTAGGCCTCGCGAAACTCATCTGCTGAAACGCTGACGTAGCCCTCCGCACGCATCATTACGACCTTGTCCGCGAGAGCGCTCACGTCTTCACGCTGGTGGCTTGCGAACACGATCGTAACGCCCTCCCGTTTACGCTCCTTCAGATACTCCATAACCCTCTCGACCCGCGATTCATCCAGGTTCGCAAAGGGCTCGTCAAGTAACAGCAGGCTGGGGTTGGCCGCGACGGCCCGGGCGATCGCCAGACGCTGCTTCTCGCCGCCGGACAGCTCATGCGGCCAGTTTGACGCGCAGTCCTGAAGCTCGAAACGAGCGAGAAGGTCATCCGAACGGGCCCGCCGCTCGTCGCGTGCGCACTTCAGCGCCTTGAGCACAAACTCGATCTGGGCGCGGACGCGCATATGGGGCCACAGGGCGAGATCCTGAAATACCATCCCGATACGAGACCGGTCGTTCCACACACGAGACCGGTCGTACCGGCCGCGTGCTCCCGGTGGAACCAACTCATCAGGCCGGCTCGATACGAGGCCGGTCGTTCCGGCCTCGCGCCCGTCGAGGGAAACGCTCCCCGCATCCGGCTTCTCCAAGCCGGCGATGAGCCTTAGGGCGGTCGTCTTCCCGCATCCCGAAGGACCAAACAGCGCGACTGCCTCGCCGACACCGACTTCTAGGGATAAACCGTCCAGCGCAACAACCCGGCCGAAGGTCTTCCGCAGATTATCCAAGCGAAGGCCGGGCATGCCTAATCCTTAAACGAGGCCGGACGTTCCGGATTGCAAGTGCGTAAGCCGCAACGGCCAGGCCGGCGCCGGCGAGTTCAATGAGAACGACGAGCAGACTCAACGCGGCAACGAGACTGCTCGGACCGTAATGCAATAGGCCGAATATCCGCACAGGGAGCGTTGTCGCTCCGGGCGGCGTGACGAGCACGGCGGCATCCACCTCTCCGAAGCATAGGACAAAACTCAGGCCCCAGACTCCCACGAGGGCCGGCAACGTTAACGGGAGCAAAATGCCGGACATCTGACGATGCCATGGAATCCCGGAAACCGAGGCCGCCTCGAAGAGCGCTGGATCCAAGCGGCGCGATGCCGTCGCAACGGCGGCGAAGCCGAAGAATAGGTAGCGGGCGCAGGACGCCAGGACCACGATCGCGATGGAGTCGTATACGGCGCTTCGCCAACCGGCGTGGTTCCACGCCAGGATGAGCGCAATACCCAACGCGGGCCCGGAAAGCAGCAGGGGCGACAAGGTCACGGCGGAAAAAAACGGGGTCGCGAGACGCAGGCGCGAGAAATACGCCAGCAGGAAAGCCAGACCTGTGATGACGCATGCGGCTATACTCGCTATTATGACGCTCGTGAGCAATTCCTCATGCGCCGTGTCCCAGGCCCGGGCGAAGGAACTAAGCGGCAACGAACGAAACGCGAGTACTGCGAGCGGCAACACCGTCGAGGTCCCCACCAGCACCCAGCACAGGGCCGCCGCTGCGATCCGCAACGGCCGTGTTGCGCGGCTATCGCCCGCGGGCTTCGCGTGTCCCGAATACCACCCGCGCCGCCTTCGCATATACAAGTGCCACGCCAGCGTCGCGATCCCCCCTACTCCGAGCAACGGCACCGCGCCCCAGAGCCCGGCGCCGATATCGTAGAAGGCCGCGAACTGTGTGTGAATTTCGACGGGGTATACGGATTGCTGGAGCAACGAGGGCACCGAGAATCCGACGACGCTCAGCAGAAAGACGATCAGCCCGCCCGTGAAAATGGCCGGGGCCAGCATCGGAAGCTGAATCCTATACAACGCTGCCCGGGGACCGCGCGCTAGGACTGCCGCCTCTTCGTAGCGCGCGTCGAGCCCACGCGCGCCGAGGACGGTTGTAACGGCTACGATGGGGAAATACGCGAGCGCCGTCACCCAGATCGCCCCGGCGGGGGAGTAAAGACTGGGGATTGCTATCTGCCCCGCGAAAACTGTATCGACGGCACGGGCCAGCAGCCCGCTCTTCCCAAGGATCTCCATCCAAGCGAGCGCCTGGATATACGGAGGAATCAAAAACGGAATCGGCAGCAGCCATAAAAGGAGGCCCCGAGAAGGAACGCGCAAAACCTGAAGTGCTACGCCCGACGCCCCGCCGAGCACCATGGACAGGACGGCGGCCCCGCCGGCTATTCGTACGCTATTAGCGAGTAGCGCGGCTTGCCGCTCATCGAACCCGGGCACGACCGTGCCTTCAATGAGCTTCGCGCCTTCCCCGATGAGCTGCCACGCGATTGTGATGAGCGGGACCCCCGAAACGATAAAGCACGCGGCCGACGCGAAAGCGAAAACCAACCAGTACGAAGTAGACTTCACCTCAAGAACTCCTCCCGGATAAATACAGCGGTCGAGGACATTTGCTCGGAAATGCTATCAAAATCGACGTTCATGGTCCGTATTTTCGCAAGTTCGGGGACGCTTTCAGGGGCTTCCACAGCCGGATTGAGGGGAATCTGAATGGAGCGTGACGAGGCGAGGGCCAATTCGACCTCAGGCCCCAACAGATAGTCGATGAGCCGCCTTCCCGCTTCGGGATTGGGCCCGCCGCGCACCAGCGCCACGGTATTCGGGAGCAGCAAAGTGCCCAATCCCCCCCCCTCCTGGGCAGGAAGGACCCTGCCGACCGGGAAGCCGTCGAGCACGCCGCCGTTCGCGTCGTCCGTGTCGGTCAGCCCGAGGGCGTATTCCCCGCGCGCGACGAGATCGCGCACCGTCGCGTTGCCGGGGAGGACGGCAATGCCGTTGGCCCGAAGCCCGGTAAAAAATGCGCGCGCATCCTCGTCACCCCAAACGGCGAAGAGCGCCGCGGCATGCGTCGCCGTCGTGCCGAACAGCGGGTTCGCGATGGCGGCCCTGCCCTTCCACTCTGCTCTTAACAGATCGCGGATGGATCCGGGCGGCTCAGAGACAAGTTCCGTGTTGTAGATGATCACGCGTGCCCGGGCCGCGAACCCCGTCCAGTACATATCGCTATCCTTAAACCCGTCCGGGATGGCCCCGCGCGACGGTGAATCGTAAGCTTCGAGTACACCGGCCTTCTTCAGCGCGATTGTCTGGGCGAATTCGTTGTTCCAGAAGACATCCGCGCGCGGCCGGCCCCGCTCGGCGAGTATGCGATTGACCAGGCCGGTGGTCTTCGCGGCCTCGATATCGTACTGCGCACGGACGCGTATGCCCGTGCGCGCCTCGAATTCATCCAGAATGGGCCTTGAATAGAGTTCGTCGAGCGAGACATACGCCACGACCTCCGGCCCGTCCTCACGCGCGCAGCCGATAGCCATGAAGACCGCCGCCAACGCCGTGAAGACGACGAATATTTCCCATCTGTAGCCCACCTCTACGCCTCCTCCCTCCACCTTATCGCTCCCGAACGCGATATCGCCGGTAGAAACTCTGCGTGACGTAGTACACAATCAGACTCACCAGCATGAATTCAATGACGTTCATTATCCAGGCGTAGTCCACCTCGAAGTCCCTCCTCGAATAGATAATGCTGACAAAATATCCGATCACCGGCGACGTGAAAATAGCCAGGTTCTCGATCATATCGTTACTCAACCTCACTCCCGCGGTATTGTAAAGAAGAAGCAAGAGGATGAATATGCCGAAGTACGCAAATAGAACGAAGCAAAAGCTCGTTACCACGGCCGTACTTGTCCGTTTCGTGATTGCCGATGCGAACAGCGCGAGGTTGGCCGCCAACAACACGCACACGAACAGCGACACGTGCCCGGCGATCAGCGCGCCCATGGGCCCGTCCGACAGCCATGTATGCAGAAAGATCGGCGCGTTGGCCAGCAGGCTGCACAGCGAAAGCACAAGGGCCAAGCGAAGCCCCGCGAGAAACTTCCCGCGAACAAGCTGCTGGGGCGTGACCAAGGTCATCCTTAGCATGTCGAGTGAACGCAGCTCGTATTCCCTCGTGAACGACCCTGCGAGAAGCGTCGGAACAAGACAACTGATGAGAATGCCGTGGAGAATAAGCGCATAGTGTGCTGCATCCGCAGTAAACAGGTTCGTCTTTTCAAAACCATAGAAAAGGGCAAGCGACATGCCGGCTAACAGCAAAATCGTCCATGTGTACGCGCGCCGGGCTCCCGCCAAGCCCCACTGCAGTTCACGCACGAATATCGGATTGGACCGGTCGCGAATCGGCGGCCGGGGTTTGCGAAATCGCTGCGTGCGCCGGCGGAGCCGCTCGCGCAACGAGAGGCGATTCACGGGGATTCGTGGGTCGTCATGGTCATACGAAACCGGACGTTCCGGCGTGGGCGCGATGGCCACTTTCGCGGGACGGCGCAACGCCCGCATCGTAACCAGCAGCGCGATGACCGTTATCGCGGCCTGATACGCCATATTGTAGAAGAACAGCGTCGCACCAGGGACACCTGAGATACCGAAGCCGAGGGTCGTCTCCATCAACACGACAAAAGGCGACATGGCAGAGATGATAGGCACAACGTTCGGCGACACCGAAGCGCTGAAAAGCCCGAACCAGACCTCGAGCAAAACCATCAAGACAAAACTCGGCAGGCCCATCACGAGGCTCATGCCGAAATAGCTCGCTGCCATAGCCGTCACTGTCTTCCTGCTCATGGCGGAACAAGCCATTCCTACGGCCCCACACGTGACACACGTGACGAGAACCAACACTAGCGAGCGCGCCATCTGCAGCCAATCGATCCCGACCAGAAAAAAGACGGTGGCCAACATGGGAAACACCGCGATCACGTAGATGAGATACATCCCGACCGCACTGAGCAGCTTCCCGGCGATGATACCGGACGGGCGCAGGAGCGTTAGCGCAAGAAGGTCCCACGATCGCCGTTCTTTCTCGACTACCACGGTGGTTGCCGCGAGACCCGGAATAAACAGGGCCGCGCCAACGAGCAGCATGAAGGAGAATCCCGTCACGATTCCCTGCGAAATACTCGGAAGCATTGCCCATACGACATTGCCCGACGGCCAGGCTACGGCAATCATCCAGATCATCATGAAGGCAATTGCAAGTAGCAGCACAAGCGAACGCTTACGGCGCAGTTGCGTGACCAGCTCACGCCTCAGCAGCGCCGATATCGGAAGAACGCCGCTCAACGGTCGGCCCGTTTTTTTTTGACAGGATTAACAGGATTTACAATCATACCGCTGCAATATTCACATTTTCTGTAAACTGTTTACAGATCAATCCTAAACAATCAGAATCTTCTATACTCTCACCATAAAAACGCATATCCTTCACAACCGCAAGCAAAATCATGTGGTTTCCTGTTCATCCTGTCCAAAAAATTGACGCAGAAGCCGGCTCAACGGTCCGTCATCCTGAAGCGCGTGAACAGGATGATCGACGCGGCGATCAATGTCGCGGCGACGGATGCCCACATGCCCATCGCGTAAAACCAATACTCGAGCCGGACTCCCTGCCCCCGGCCCGCATATCCGCCGAAAAGGCTAAGATTCGCGCTCCGTACGTACGAACCGACCGGCGAGAGCATATAAGCGAAGTCGTCGGATGCGCCCAGCGCCGCCGCGACATACCATAGACCGATGAACACGACGACGCTCAGAGAATAGCCGAGGACAAGGGCGGCAGCGGTCCTACGGGTGAATATCGAGGCCGTCAGAGTCAAGCTCAACGAGACACTTACGCAAATGAGCAACGTCGCGTAGCCGACGCCCAACATCGTCCAATTGCGCGCGCCAAGGGCTATCAGGGGCAGGCACGACAGCACCGCTGCGGCCACTAGCGGGACCACGGACATGTACCCGGCAAAGAGCTTTCCCAAGATCATCTCACGCGGCCTTAGCAGCGTCATCCGGAGCATGTCAACATTGCGAAGCTCATACTCCTTCGTAAAGACATTCGCCATGAGCGCGGGGGCAATGATGATGGTCAGGACGATCTGTATCAGCATCCAGCGTCCCATTGTGTCGAAGGAACGCGCATCGATCGAGGCGACCGCCCCTGAAAAAAAGTACACGACGAAAGAGCAGTAAAATACCCGGATGAGCGTGGTGCCGCGGTTGAGCAATCCCCAGCGCATCTCACGCACCAACATCGCGTTGCGGCCGTCCTCGATGGGTTTTTTCCTGCGCAAAGGATCGATAATGTAAAACGGCCAAGTAAGCTTGCGCTGCGCCAATATCGACCGGTTGTCAATGGGCTTCGAGTCCTCGACCTTCATAGGCCGTTGAGGCCGGCGGATAAAATACAAGGCAACTCCGAGGCAGCTCAATGCAAAGACCGCCTGGTAGCAAAGGCTCAATAGAATCTGTGTGCCGCTTAGGCCCTTCGTACCGATGGACGTGCCCACGAGAGTGATCATCGTCACCACGGGCGACACGACGGTAGCCAAGTACTCCACGGACCCGAACACGGCACGGACACTCACGAAAAAAGGGGCGATTGCGCTTGCCAAATAGACCAGGATCAACGGGCCGATCATAAGCATGATAACTAATACATAGCTGGCGCCCATCGCAAATAGCGTACGGTTGAACATGGCGGAACTCAGCACGCCCGCCGCCGCGCAGGCAATTGTCGTGGCGACGATAATGGCAAGGGCCTGGCCCATCTGGACGGGATCGACGCCAATCAGGAAGAAGGCCACGCTCAGCACCGGGGCGAGCCCCACGAGGATCAATAGGAACAATCCCACCGCGTTGAGCATTTTGGCGAACAGGATACCCGAGGGGCGGATCAGAGTCATGCGTAGCAAATCATAAGTGGCGCGCTCACGCTCGACCACGATGGCACTTGCCGAGAACGCCGGCACAAAGAGCGTACAGGCGCCGAACAGGAGAATGATGAAAGTCTGCATCATGAAACGAGACAACATACTCGCCATCCAGAAGCTCCCGTCCGACTCCGGCCAATTCAGCCACGCGTAGAGGACTCCCGCGCACACAAACAGCACCAGCAGCAGAAACGCGCGCACGCCGCGCAGCGTCGAAAGCAGCTCGCGCTTGACGAGTGACAACGCCGGGAAATAAACGCGCAACTAAATGCCCCCCTTCGTGACGCTCAGGAAGACGTCCTCGAGCGTACCTTTGTCCTGCTCGAAGAACAAAAGCTTGACGCCTCGATCGAGCAAGCGCCCATGGAGCCCGGCCAACTCGGCACGGCCCAAGCGCGACTGCATTTGGAATACGTCGCCCGCGCGTTCCAGGTCGGATATGCCCGGGGCGTCCTTAAGGACGGATTCCGCGAGATCGGCCCCTTCGAAGACTTCGATGCGCAGTTCCTGCACTTCCCGCACGCGTTCCATGATCTCGCCAACCCCGCCCGCCGCAAGCAACTCGCCATGCTCGATAATGCCGATTTTATTGCACATATCACCGAGCTCTGAGAGGATATGCGAGGAGATGAGAATGGTTTTGCCCATCGAGCACAGGGTCTTGAGCAGTTCCTTCATCTCGATGCGCGCCCGTGGGTCAAGTCCGCTGGCAGGTTCATCGAGCAACAACACTTTGGGGTCGTGAATGAGCGTTTTCGCGAGACAGCACCGCTGCTTCATCCCGCGCGAGAAAGCGCTCACGAAATCGTCCGCCTTCGAGCTCAGGTCCGTGAGCTGCAGCACGTCGTCGATAATCGACGCGCGCTTGCGTTGCGGTATCTTGTATGCCGCGCCAAAAAAATCGAGATATTCCCGAAGCCGCATCCCGTCGTACACGCCAAACTCGTCCGGCATGAAGCCAAGTATTTTCTTGACCTCGTACGGTTCCTTGGCGACGTCATGGCCGTCGATGGTCGCGTGGCCCGATGTCGCTTCGAGCAAGGTCGCCAAAATGCGGATCGTCGTCGTCTTGCCCGCGCCGTTCGGCCCGATGAACCCGAAGATGTCCCCCTGCTCAATCTCGAGATCCAAGTCCTTGAGCGCAACGAACTTGCCATAGTGCTTCGTCAGTTTTATCGCTTCGATCATTGCCATAAGGGCCAATCTCCAGAGTTGTCCTCGGCCTCCGCGGCCGCTTCTTCGTCCAATATGAATGCCGCCGACGCAACATAAATCCCAGTTGTCGGGACGAAGGCCAATGACCCGCG
This sequence comes from Candidatus Hydrogenedentota bacterium, assembly GCA_030123645.1. Lineage (GTDB taxonomy): Bacteria > Hydrogenedentota > Hydrogenedentia > Hydrogenedentales > JASJYE01. Next base: position 9,996 of record JASJYE010000005.1, read on the forward strand.
CCCACGGGCCGGCCGTTCCTCCCCAGCGTCCGCGGATTCGCCGGCAGCCTCCGCACAGACGACATTAAAACTCAGAATCCGTGGCAGATCGCTATCCAGGAAACGCCCCCAGTCCGAGATACGGTAGACGGTCTGCCTAAGCGCTCCACTTGAGGTCATCTGTTCTCCCACGTCGACCGCCTCCCCTTCCAACGCGTGCGAAGACTCGTCCTTCGCAGCGAGGTACACTTCGAAACCATCCTCAGCCGCCGTCCAATAAAGATTCACGACGATCTCGCCGGGGGATTCAAACAAGCCGTCCGGCACCCGCACGAAAAGCTCGCCGGGAGTTCTTGCCGACGTCGAGGACGTGAATACATGAATCGCGAGACCTTCGGGACGGCTCCACCGCGGCCGCATCATCGTGACACTAAGCGACAGCGGCGTACGCAGCGCAATGTCCCGCTCGATCAGGTCGACCTCCGCCACCACCAGAGTTTCGGAAAACTGCGTCGTGACCTCCTGCTCGGGAATCAGCGGGTCCACGTGGTAGTCCTGGGCCCATCCCACGACATAGGCCGGGTGGTCCAGGCCGATCTGCATGTCTTCGTCGGTGAACAGCGCTATCCGGGTGAAGCGGCGCACCTGGTTCAAATCGATCTGTCCCCTAAAGGCGATGTTTGTCAGCTCGTATGGTTGAAGTATGTGCGCTTGCCGGGCCCTAGACAGCTCCCGCACGTCCATCGCAATGGACCATCCCGAGTCAGTAGTATGAAGGGGCAGGAAAGCACCGTTGTAAAGGAGCATCGGCTCCTCCAATGTCAGTCCTGTCCGGTTTGTCAAAGTACCGTGGATGCCGTCGCTGTCAGCCGTGATAGTGCCTTCAATCTGGCCCTGGACCGGAAGCTCGCCCTCAACATGCATGAGACGCAATTCGCTCGCCCCGACTTGAAAGTTGTCAATCCTGCCCGGCGCGTCTTGGGTGAAGTGAAACGGCCGCGACCGCGCCATGCCCTGCGAGAAACCCCGCCCCATGTTCATGGCGTTCAAGTTGAAGGACGCGGCGTCGCGCACCAGGAAACCGTCCCGGCTCAACAGGGCCGAGTAGCTGCGCGTACGTGCAGTGAGAATGCCGATCAGCCCGTGATAGTCCACGGTGTCGCGCCCGGCGCGAAGGTGCAGAACCTCCAAGCGCTGCAACTCGGCCGACTGGGCCCAGCCCGAGCGTCCATAGGCCATGGCGTAGGCGGTAAATCCCACCGAGAAAACAATCAAACACACCCAGGCCATCTCGCGTCGCTTGAATTTATTCCAGAACAGCCAGTTGCCCACGATGCCCACGCCCAGATACAGCAGCAGGTAGGTCATCACTGCGGACAGCGGCCGAATCGTGACGCCGGAGAGGCTCGGAAGCGCCTCCGAGGCCGTCCTGCTCAGCGCGTCGACATTGAGCGGCTGTACACTATCGCGTGAGCGGACCATCTCGCGCCAGAGCGCCCGGTAGCCGGGCGTGTCTTGCAGCACGTGGCTTTCCGCGTCCACGGCGAGGGTATAAACCTTGCCGCGCCCCACGTGGTGCAGCGTCGCGAGCACTTTCTCTCCCCCAAGAGATCTAAGATCTCTGGCGCGGGGTTGCAGATCCGCCACGATACATTGGCGCACCGCACGGGCGCCTTCCTGCAAGTCTTGCGGCAGCGTTGCACGCGCCAACTCGAGCCCGTTCGAATTCTCCGTCGCGCCGAGGCGCACCCCAAGCAATTCCTCCACCCAGGATGCCCGGTAAGCGGCCGTGTGTATCCCCGTACAAACGACCAGCGAACCGCCCCTCTCCACGTATTTCCGGATGAGCCTTCGGGCGCTTGTCGGGACACGATCAGGTGCGATATCCCCAAGAATAATCACGTCGAAGGCATCGTAGGCCTGCACGATATTCGGAAGCCGGGCGAGCTGATTGGTGGCCAAGCCGTGTCGAAAGAAGCGGGTCGTAAGGCCCGGTATCTGGACGGCGTTGTAGAGAAAACTAAAGTTTACCGCATCGTTGTCCAGCACCATCCCGAGCAGGTCGTCACGCTCGATCGGCCGCGTCTGCACGTAGGTCGGAACATCTACAACTTGGCGTCCCCTCTCGAAAAGCATGGCCTCGACGCGGTAGGTCGTATCGAGGTAAGCGTTCACACGGTAAATCTTTTTCGAGTCGCGGGGGCAATCGATGGCCACACGGTAAATCGGACTCTGCCGCCGGTTCGTCCCGTCGAAGGTCGATACTTCGAGCCAGCCTTCGAGATCGTCCTGCTCATTCACGATCAGGACTTCGACAGGCACCCAGCTCTTGTCACGGTAGGCCGAGTTGTAGCCGACGTCGATGCTCAGGAGAATCTCCTCCTCCCGGTCCTCGACCGCCTTCTGCGCAGACGCGGGTAGGTAAAGCCAGGCCGCCATCAATATCACAGCCACAAGCCGCTGCTGCATTCTTGCCTCCTTCATAGCCAGGCCCGACGGCTGTAAATCCACCATTCCAACATCAAGATTGCGACCGCGGCCCAGATCAGCCAATGCCACAATTCGCGCGTCTGCTTGACCGCGCCCCGCTCGGCCACGATTGACCCGCGGCCAAAGCGAATCGAATCCGTGGGCGTGATCGACGACTCACCGCGATCGAGCAGATTGACCGCGACTTTTTCGCTTTCATCCCCTCGTTCGATCGCATACACTCCCGCGCTTTCCGTTGCGCCGAAATATCTCGGGCGAATTGGATCCAGAGGGGTCTGCGTCGTCGTCCCGTCGGGCAGCGTCACGACGGCATGTTCTGCCTGGGGAGAGGGCATCAGGGTCAGCGGCTTTCCAGTCGGTACCGACAACCCGCCGCCCAGAGAGGCCCGCGGCGCCCACGATACGACGTTCTGAATGAAGAGCGGAAACGACAGGCGCAAAGGCCAATCCGATTTGGCCAGGTCGAAGGCCACGACGAGGATCTGCTGTCCGCCCCGCGACACATCGGCGATCAGCGGGCCTCCGCGCGTAGAAATGAGCGTCCTGCTTCCGCTCGGGACTTCGAGCCGGTGGGCCGATACCACACGGACGTTACTGGGGTTCAGAAAGCGCATGGCGGGGTGATCGTTGTCCGTCGAGAGGACCGGCGGGTTTTCTATCGTCCCCGACGAACGAATGCCGGGAATCGGCGGCAAGGCATCGAAGAAGAGCAGCGATCCTGCAGGAAGCGCGTCGGGCGCAAAGCCACTGAAGATGGTCAAATCAAAGTCGTTGTTAGCGAGATAATCCGCGGGCGCAACGGCGCTGAGTTCGACTCGGGGCTCGAGTCCCAGCGCGCGCTTAAGATAATAAATGCTCGTCGAATCCGCATCCCCAACCAGCAGGACCCGCACGCGAACCCGAGGACGCAGTGCCAACCACGCCCGATTATCAACGTCGAGGTCGTCTTCATGGTCGAGTTCGACGCGTAAAATGCCGTCGCCGAAGTCCCCGTGCTCGAACACGACCTCGCGGTCTTCGCCCGCCGGCCCTCGTCGTCCTCTACCAGCATGTTCGTGCCGATGATGTCCGCCGGCATCAGGTCGGGCGTGAACTGGATGCGCGAGAAAGACGAGCCCAGCGCTTCACTGAGCGTACGCACCAGCATCGTCTTACCCAGGCCCGGCACGCCTTCGAGCAGGCAATGCCCATTAGCAAACAGGCACGTCAGCACGCCGTCGATGACCGGCTCGCAACCGACAATCACCTTCGCCACCTCCGCGTGAAGGCGATCGAAATCATTCCGAAACTCCTCGGCCCGCTGTTCTACGTCCATAGCTATTCCCTCGTCTTCAAGCCGCTACCAACTTTTTTTTGACAGGATTAACAGGATAGACAGAACTAAAAAGTTCTTATCTTGGCGTGCTTGGCGTCTTGGCGGTTCAAAAAATCATGTCTATTCTGTAAATCTTGTCTAAAAAAAGCCTTGCGCGCCACTAATTCTATGGCCCTTCATCCTTGTCGATCCCCTCGGTCCGCCTCGTCTTTCGCTCAATGGCGCGCTTCTTCGCGGCCAGAAGCTCCTGCGTGTACGAGGAGCGACTCAAGGCCTCCGCTTTTTTTGCCGGCTCCTCCTCTCCTGCAGGCTGCAGCGCGTCGTCCAGCGCGTTGTCCGCGGACGCCGTCGTGGGAGTCGCCCCAAATGATGAAGGCGACGGCTCCGCAGCGGAATCGTAGCTCCGCTCACGCGCCGGAGCTGAGCGGTACACGCCGGTAATGGGCGCCGGCCGAGGAGCGGGCGCATGTACGAGGCGCCGAAGCCCTGGCACACGGCGCACGCCCCGCACAGACGCGTCATAGATCGCCGCAAAGGGGATCACGACACGGCGGACAAAAATTTCCAAGGGGAATAGGCACGCGGCGATTGCAACGAGCAAGTGCCAGATGGGCGTGATGGCGGGAGCCGCCGCGAGCGTGTGCTCGAAAGGATTCTCGTCTTGCATCATCACGCGGCCCCCGCCCGTCGAGGCGATCTGCTCGAGTAGGGGCAGGTTGCTCGTCGCGTATTCGTATTCCGGCGAATACCCCAGCGCCAAGCCCGCGGGAATGCTGCCCTGTGAACCGTCTTCACGGTTGTAAAGGATATTGATCATATACAGGCCGCTCTCAGCGAGAGGGAAGGTTGCTTCATAAATTCCGGGTGCGGTCTGCGGCAGTTCCAGCTCAATTTTTCGATAATCCGGCCCCGGTCCCGTCACGGCACCGCGCGGGCGAAGGAAATTGATGAAGCGCCCCGAGTCGTCGACGGCGTCGATTTTGACATAGCCCCGGCCGTCCCGCACCTGCGTCTCGACACGGAAGTTACTAGGCGCCAACTCCCGCGTCGCCCAGCGGACCGTTTGCGACCAAAAACGGCTAAAGCCCTCCCAACTCAGCCAGGGCGCGGCCCACCGGTTGGTGACGTCAGAGGTGAAGGCAACCGATTTCCCCAGCCCGTAACGCCAATGCGCCAGGATCGGATCGCCTTCATGCGAGACGAGCGGCACGGTCGCGTTTGCCTTCGGCGTCGTCACGACGTAGCCGAGAAGATCCGGGATGCCCGTCTCCGCGAGCCCGTACAGCAGCTCCGAATCGTGGTTGACCTTCGGCGTAAACGCCTTTTCAATCAGCAGGCCCCGCTTGACCACGGACGCCTCCTTCGTAAATATCTGCGGGAGGTTCTGCGGATCCGTCACGTAGTAAAACTGGCCCCCGGTCTTCTCAGATATCGAGCGCATGACGTTCATATCGCTCGGGCTATGCGGATTGATGCACACAGTGCTGACGGCGATGCCGGCGTTCTTGATGTCGTTCACGAGACCCCGCGGCGGCGCGCCGGGGTCGCCGTCTGAAATGATTATCATGCGCTTGGCGGCGGCGTCGGCGGACTTCAGCGCGTCGTACGCCATCTTCATCGTCGGTCCGAAGCCCGGCATGTCCCCGATATTCTGCGTCCCCTTGCGTATCGCTTTTCGCATGCTGGACTTGTCGCCCACGGGCGCCATCGGGTGAATCCAGGAGTCGCCGCCCTGCCAGTGGTAAGCCAGCATGCCCATAAGATCCTGCGAGGACAGGACATTGAGCGCTGCAAGGCTGATCTCACGCGCCCACGCGTTGCCGTCGGGAAATTCCATCGTGTGCAGCACCAGCGCCAACGCTCCCCGCGGAAGGATTTTCCGTTGTTTGATGTCCATATCCACAGGCAGCGCGCTTTCGAGCGGCGTGTCCAAGTAGCCCCCCGCGCCGAAGGAGTCCGGCCCGCCGATCATGATTAGACCGATGCCGAGGTCGCGGACCATCACGTCCATACTACGCAGTTGGTCCGCAGTCAGGTCGGTGCTACTCACATTCGACAGGATAAGCGCATCATAGTTTTGAAGTTGGGCGAGCGAAGTCGGGATCTCGGCCGGCGAAATGGTTTCGACCTGAATACCTTCCTCGATCAGGGCAGGCCCAAGATACAGGCTGTGCTCCGGGTCGGACTCGACATACAACACACGCGGCTCACCGTGCACAATGGTAAAGGCGCGCCCCGAATTGTTCTCGGGAATCGTGTCCGACTCGGATTCAATCGTCACTTCATATTCGTAGAAACCGGAATTCGCCAGCTCCTGCGTCAGCACAAAGGTATTATCACCTTTCTGCAGGCTCACCCGCTGGGGCGCTAAGAGCCGGCGCTCGGAACCGGCGCGCTGAAACACGCGCAGCGTCGCCTCGGTATCCTGTTCAGCGCTAGCGACTATCCGCAATTGAAACGGTTCATTGGCCTGAACGCGGTTCGGCGTGGAGACGGCGCGCAGACGGACATCCTGGCCCTCTTGCGTGCGGAGCGGGACGGTGTTCACCTCCACGCCCCCGGCCTGTGCCAACTTGACCTCCTCGAGGGCCGTGCCGCGCGTTTCATTGCCGTCGGAGTAAACGACAATCCGTTTCATGTGCCCCTGGGGAAATGCGGCGAGAGCGAGCCGGATGGCAGCGGCGAGATCGGTCTGCTCGCCCCCAACGTACGAGAGAATATCGCGGAGGCCTAGCGTGGAATCGACGCTGAGCTCGATGCTCGCGTCCTCACCAAACACGATGACGCCGGCCTTGTCCTTCTCCGTCATGAATTCGTCGGCGACATTGCGGACCCACTGAGCCGAAGCGAGGCGTTGCGCCTCGGAAATACTGTCCGAGTGATCTAGCAGAAAAAAAACGGCGAGGTCGTCATTTATACGGACCAACTCCATGCCGGCGAGCGCGGCGATTAAGCATAGGAGGATTACCATACGCAGGACAATAGCCGTCCACTTGCGTCCGGTCGACAAGGACTGGATTCGCATGCCGATCCAAATGGTCCACGGCACGGCAACGAGCAAGGCGAGCGCCCACGGGAATGCGAATCTCGGCCACTCCATTACGCCAGCATCTCCAACGGGAAACGTTGAATACGGTGATTGTCCGTGTCGGCCACGAATACATCGCCGTCCTCCGATACCGCTACGCCCCGGGGCGAGTTGAACTCGCCCGGCGAACGCCCAGGGGCCCCATACGCGGCGGCGAAACCGCCATCAGGATCGAAGCGGCTGATTCGGTGCGACCCATACTCGCAGACGAGTAAGCTGCCGTCGGGCGCGACGGCAATATCATGCGGAAACTTCAGTTCGCCAAGTGCCTCGCCGGGTTCGCCGATGACTCGCAGCAACTCACCCTCGGTGTCGAAGCATTGCACACGATGGTTGGTCGTATCTGCGACGTAGAGCACCTCCGAAGGCCCCATCGCGATTGCCATGGCCCGGTTAAACTGACCCGCGTCCCCACCGTGCGAGCCCCATTGCCGAAGATAGCTCCGATCCGAGTCGTATACCTGGACCTGCTCAGCGTCCTCGCCGTACTCGGAAATATAATAAGAGCCGCTCGGCGATTGGACGATACCGGTTGGATACACAAACTGCCCATCGCTCTGCCCATACGAACCCCACTGCTCGAGCAGCTCCCCCTCGGGCGAATATTCGAGAATGCGGCTGTAATGCGTGTCCGGGATCAGTACGCGCCCGTCCAAGCCGAAGCCCACGGCCGTCGGCGTACCATTATCGAATTCGGGGACCTTCCACATCCCCAGAAAGACACCGTCGCGGTCGAAAATTTGCACACGCCCCGTCGTATCGACGACATACACACGATCGTCATGCACGCCGATCGCACGGGGCCGAAGGAAGGAGCCGTCGCGAAGACCCTCACTCCCCCATTGAGTGACGCCTGAGTTTGCCGAGCTAAGCGACGCGCTGCACGCCTCCAAGGCGCATCCGGCACTCAGCACAAGAAACTCGCGTCTTGTTAGCCCACTTACCCGCACGCGCAGACTCCGTCGGAACATAGATGGCCGGAACCACCGGTTTGGTAATTGGCACAGAACGCCAAAGAGGCGCCCGCATCGCATACCAAGCCGGTGGTTCCGGTACGAAATCGGACGTTCCGGCCGCCATTTACGAGACCGGACGTTCCGGCTCAGGGGGTTTCCGGTTCGAGTGACCCGAAGTACTGACGGACAAACTCCTTCGAGCCCTGTGGGATTTCCTCTTGCGTAAGGGCCTGCTCGGCCTCTTGCTTCATCTCTATAAATGCGCCGGCGATAAATTCGGCCGTCGGTTCCTCGCCCGTCTCCGGCGCAGTCCGCTGCAAAATGTCCGCCAGCATCTTGCCCTTCGTCAGCGGACCCTTCGCCAGCGTCGGTTTCAGGCCGACGTCTACCTCAGGAATCTCGCCCAGCCGGTTGCCCCTTCCCCGGCCCGGTCCCATAAGCCCAAGTCCAGTACCGCTACAGCCGCCGCAACTGCCCATACCCTCGCCGCTTCCACCTGAACAGGAGCCACAGCATTCCCCGCTGCCGCTGCTGTCGCACTGCCCAGCTTCGCCCTTCTTCGTTCCGCAGACGCGACAATACTTGCTCGGTCCCATAAAGTCCTGCTTCCATTCCTGGAGCGAGGCCATCACGACGTCCATCTGCTGCAACTGCTCAAGAATGGACTGCAGATCCTCAAGCGACAACTCGATGGCCTCCATCGCTTCCTTGGCCGCGTCCATATCGCCCGATTCGATCGCCGCACTCGCCTTCGCGAGGGCCTCGGCCAACGCGGCGCCCAGTACGGTCTTCGAGCCCAGCATTTCAGAGAGCTTCTTCAGGTCACGGCTCATCTCTTTGAGTTCTCTTTCGGAGAGCTTACCCTCGCGCAACTTTTTCGCTAGTTCGCCGGCCTTCTGCGCCGCGTCCTTCATGCGCCCTTCCTGGAGCGCACTGGCCAGCTCACGGGCCATCCCAAGCTTGTCCAGGCCGGCGGCAAGCTTCGGCATCGGATTTTCCTCCGCCAAACCCTGCCGGCGCCGTTGCACTTCGTCAGCAAGATTCGCCAGCCGCGCCATCGCCTGCTTCTCCGTGATGGCCTCCGAGGCCAAGCCGTCCGCAAGGCCGTCAATCTCCGCGGTCATATCGCTCAGCGCGCCCTCCGCGTCGCCCAGTTTCTCCTTGAGCGGCTCAGCGGCGGAACGGATCCTCTCGACTCTGATCGCGACGGCCTGCTCACGAGCCGTCGCCTCGGCCTGCCGCTCGCGGTGCCCCAAGACATCGAATTCGGGAAGGAGTGTGTAGGAAAGGCCAAGTAATAGAAGCGGCACGTACACCCATCGTGTCGCGCGTGACGATACAAGCGGAAACTGCCGGCGCAGGTCCAGTCCTTCGAGACGTCTGCGCGCGTCGGCATGGACCGCCTCGACCATTGCGCCGTCGGCCTTTGCAAGCTCCAACGACGTCGTCAGCCGCTCTCGAAGGCCCATCTGGGTATCCGCAGCAAGCGCCGCGTCGAGCAGGGTCGGGCGATTTCGGATGGCCCACGCGGTCGCGAAGAAATACGCGGCGCCGATGAGGCCAATTGCCGGATAGGCCGCATCACCGAGTTGCGGGAACAAACGCGACAGAAGCACCCAGAAACAGGCCGCTGTCGCACTTAGCAGGAGCGCCGTTACCGTATAGCTTACCCAGCGACGCAGCCCGAGCCGAAGCCGGATCTTTTTGAGTGCCGCGACCAGCGGATCGCTCCCGCTTGGCCCCTGGTCTTCCCGGCGCCGGAACGTCCGGCCTCGTAAAAAATGGCCCATTCATCGTCCTCCGGCTCGTCCATTCGCGCTACCTCTCACCGCAGCACCGGGTATCTCTTAGAGACATTGTAGTCCTCGCTTGGGCTTCTCGCAAGCGGGCGCCATCCACACCGAGATTTCCCATATGAACCGCTCGCGACCTCCACAGGCGGATTCGCTACTAGAATAGGTGCATCGTTCAATGGTGTCAAGACGGATTTCGCCATCCTTCTCACCTTTTGAGGCCGTTCACGGCTGTGCCCCGCAATTCAATGGATCGTGTAGTATTCATGTGGCTTGACTCCATCCATAGCGGTGATGAAGACCGCCTAAACGAGAGAGTTCAAGCAGTCTAGAGGATGAAGTTGCTCGGATCGAGATGGGACATTCCACCGGTGTTTCTTTGTCGAGCCCGAGATGGCTTCGGTCCTCGTGGTAATACGCCAAATATGCTCGAAGTATTCGGCGCAGATGAAATTATCGTCCTTCAATGGCCGGAAGGCGGCACCCTCGAAGGGACCATCACCGGCGCAGGCCAACACGGCCCAGATGAGCTGACCATAGCCCTCGGCGGGACCATCTCGATCCAGAACTACTACGAAGATGGGCGGCAAGCTGGCAGCGCCACGGGCCTCAGCCTGAAAGCGAAGGCGTAGTTCGCTCTAGAGAGGAGCTTGGCCGCGTACTTCGAAGCTACTATCGAGAAGCCGCCTGATCGCCTCCCCTCGATTCAATTCGGCACCCCCTTTCCAGCTTTGCTAACGCGCGCGATCACTTGCCGGAGTTTAGAATTGTTGGCGTTGATTTGCCCCGCGTGCCTACTTACCCGTATCCCGCACTTGA